>JBAXYW010000137.1:0-9617 GCA_041670605.1 Lentisphaeria bacterium | reverse complement strand
CTGGGGGAGGATCCGGAGCTGGAAGCTCCGGGCACATTCTGGGGGAGGATCCGGAGCTGGAAGCTCCGGGCACATTCTGGGGGAGGATCCGGAGCTGGAAGCTCCGGGCACATTCTGGGGAAGGATCCGGGGACGGGGAAGCGGGCTGAAATAAGCCCGATTATGGTTGCCGGGACAGTTCAACAACAGTTTCAAAATGAGCTGTCCTAGGAAACATGTCAAATAATGCCAGACGTTTTACCTGATACTTGCCTTCTCCGCATAATTTTTTCAAGTCACGAGCCAACGTGGCGGGATTGCAGGAGATGTAAAAAACATGAGCCGGCTTACCCTTGAGCAGGCTCTGCAGAACTTTCTCTTGACATCCGGTGCGGGGCGGATCTAGTACGACCAAAGTTTGTGCAGCTTTCATTGATTTTAGTACTTTGGGTAAGGCATGTTCTGTCGTGTCTTTAATGATTTGACAGCCATAGGATCTGGCACTCAGGTTCAGACTGGCGGCATCACCAGCCTGCCCATCGCTTTCAATCAGAATTCTTTCCCGGAATGGACGCGTTATGGCTAACGAAAAAGTGCCCACGCCGCTGTAAGCATCCACCAGATTTTCAACCGGAAGAGGTTCAGCCCATTCGGACACTTTTTTTAGTAGTTCATCCGCTACCGCGGAATTGACTTGCCAAAAACTTCCCAGTGGAACGCTGACTTCCTGACCGTGTATTTTTTCTTTCAACCAAGTGACGTTGACTGGAGCCCGCCCGAAATAATAATGACATAGCCCATCCGAACTGGCACGAAGAGTCATCGCTCCCGGTACCGGTTTTTTTGCATTCTGCCGTCCCCAGGGGCTGCGGATCGCTTTATTCAGTGTCTGGTTAAGGATGGGTTGCGCCAAAGGACATTCTTTGACCGTAAAAAAATTCTTTCGGTCTTTCAGGCAATATCCATAGGCCATATGCACGCCACTTTCATCACGCTCGGGTTCACTGGGCTCCAGACGCAACTTGTTGCGATATCCATAGATTTCAGGAGCCGGAAAACTATATTCTAAGGATAAAGGAGTACTGAACCCGCCAATTCGTTGCAGTAAATCAAGTAGTTGTTTTTGCTTGGCGGCAAATTCCGCCGGATAATCCAAATGCTGATAGGCACAGCCGCCACAACGCCCGAAATGCAGGCAGTAGGGTTCAATCCGCTGCGAACCCGGAACAAGAATTTCCCGGATGACTGCCCGGAAATAACTTTTTTTCTGTTCGCTGATTTCAACATTAAGCACATCGCCGAGAGCGGAGAAGGGGACAAAGATCACCGGGCCTTCATCCAGTCTAGCCACTCCATCACCGCCGAAAGCGATATCTGAAATGGTGACTTTGATCAATTGTCCAAGTTCAAGCATAATGATTCCTTAGTGTTTCCAAAGGGATGAAACGACGAGAGTTTCGGCTGTTTCGTCTGAGCTGAAGCAGAAGATTTTTCAGAAGTGTTCTGCTCTATTTACAGGGTGTTTATTCCTGTTTCCGAATGGCTTCCTGGTGGATACGGTTGAAGATGTCTTCCAAAAATTGTTTTGAAAGGCCGTGTTCTCTGGCAAATTCACGTACCAAATTGAGCACATGCTCCCAGCGAGTCTGCTGAATAACCGGCATCTTTTCTGCTTTTTTCAACATCCCGATCTGTTCCACCAAGTCCATCCGGGCAGCTAAATTTTCCAGTAATTTTCGGTCAAGCCGGTCAATTTTCTGACGCAAGCGGTTTAACTCATTTTGGCTGGAAGAGGGGGTGAAATCAGGATTTTTGAGGATCAGGCGGTCAAGCAGGTCTTCTAAAGCCAGTGGAGTCAATTGTTGTTCCGCATCACTGAGTGCTTTGCCGGGATTGAAATGCGTTTCGATCATCAGACCATGAAAATTCAAATCCATTGCCTGCTGACAGATATCAAAGACCATGTTGGTATTGCCGGCAATATGGCTGGGGTCGCACAGGTATGGTAAATCAGGGTAGAGCTGGCGAAATTTCAGTACCATGTCCCATTCTGGTTCGTAACGCCATTTACTGGGATGACGATTGACAAAGCCGCGTAGAATTACGCCGAGTTTGTTGATCCCCCGGTTTTGCAGTCTTTCGATGGCGGCAACCCAGGCACTCAGATCCGGAGTAATCGGATTTTTCACCAATAAGGGTTTGTCTACTCCGCTGAAGGCCTTAGCAAGCTCTTCCACAGCGAAAGGGTTTACGGTGGTGCGGGCGCCAATCCAGAAAACATCAATGTCGGCCTGCAAGGCTTCTTCCAGATGGCGGGGATGATCAATTTCAATGGCAATGGGCAGCCCAGTTTCGGCCTTCACTTCCTGCAACCAAGATAAAGCGATGTTGCCCATCCCGGCAAAGGTCTCCGGAAACGTTTTGGGCTTCCAGACACCCGCCCGGAAAAGACTGACCGGAAGATGGCTGACTGCTCGGGCGGTAGCTAAGACCTGCTCACGGCTTTCGGCGCTACAGGGGCCAGCGATCAAAAAGGGGTTGCGCTCATAGGTCTTCAAACCCCATTGACGAATTTTTTCCAATGCAGAGATCATAAGCGTTGGGAAACTCTAAAAGGTGAAAATTGCAGCCAGTAAAAAAAAACTGAAAATGCCTTTAAGATGGCATGTCAAGAATGCTTTTTAAGTGGATTTGCAGTCCACTGCGCAGTGTTGTTTCGGGAACGGATAAGCAGTCCATGCGGATTTTCTGCAGATCGTAGATGCGGTGGCAGAGAAAAGATTTCTGTTCCGGGTGTTCCTGTAGGTAGTTCAGAATCGGGATTTCCTGCACCTGCAGGATACAGCCCAAAAGCTCGGCGATTATTCGATAGTAAGTGACTGATTCTACCAGATCCGGCCCGGCGCAATGGTAAATCTGCCCCGCGGAACAGGGAGAATACGGGCAACTTAACAGCAGACGCGCCAAATCATCCACAAAAATGGGTTGTTGCAAAAACCTTCCGGCAGCAACCAGGCGAATGGGATCGCCATTCAAAAGGTGTTCAATCAGCTTTGGGTCACGGCCATGTTCCGGAAAACAACCAAGACGGGAGCCGGGTCCGTAAATGTGGCAGGGTCGCAGAATGCTCCAGCGGCAACTGCTCTCTGTGGCCTGAAAAAATTCCAGTTCGCAACGTCTTTTATTCGCACCATAGCTGTCATCGGTCAGAAAAAACGGGTTGTTTTCCGGTTGTGGGAACTGTCGTTTTTCCGGATCGAAGACGAAATCGCTGGAGATAAAGACAAGGTGCCGGCAGCGTTTCCCGAACAGAGCAAGATCCTGCCGGGCATCGGACGCCTGATAGCCGATGCAATCTACGACCAAGTCAAAGTCCCCCTGGGATGAGGTAACCGCTGCTTCCAGTGAACCGGGGATGCTGCGGTCTGCTTTCAGGGCGTTTACTCCCGACGGTAGGGGCTTGATCCCACGGGTGACAATCGTGACCTGGTGCCCTTGAGAGACCGCCATACGGGCAATGGCACCACTGACAAAACCGCTGCCGCCAAGCAACAGAACGCGCATTTTTCCCGTGATTCCAACTCTTTCCGGAAGTGGTTGTTCGGCTACTGCCATGCCGCAACATCGTCGGCTGGCCGTAGCTGGCCTCAGAGGGTGCAAAACGGGATTCGAATCTTCAGGTAAAATGGCCTTCGGAAGCATGAATGTGGACTCCGGAAAATCTATACGCAGGTAATCCTTTATACAATACATTCTTTTCTGGATTATGTGCAAATTTTGCCGCTTCAGTTTAACGGAAATGTGCTTCTCTTTTGTGAAAAAAATAAAAAAAAACGGATTATTTTGCTGCGCCAGCATCGGAGGACGGTCGAAAACAGCACTCTCGGAAGCGAGTGCTACGTCCACTCAATTTCTGCAGGATCGCAGCGAGTTCCTGTTCGCCACCCAGATAATCCAGCATCAGGCTTCCTTCTTCCTGGCAGTAAAGCTGATGTATAGGGAAATATTCCCGGATCAGGAAGTTGACATATTTGGCGATGCGGAAATCGGCGTAGACTTGCGGGCGTTCTTCCGTAGGTGCATCAATTGCAGCACAATGGTGATTGCGAACTGCTTCAGTGATCGCCGGTATGGAATTTTCCCGAGCCAATACAATGGTGTAATACCAGTTGAATAAATCCGCATTTCTGCTTTCGGTGTAGCTGATGCCGAGATTATTTTCCGCTCCGGTACCGGAAAGTGGCATCAAGTCGGTGCCATGTGAATCACTTAAGCCCACTACCGGGAAGCGATTGCCTTTTGCGGATTCTTCACACCAGCGTAGGACCTGGTAATTATTCGACCGGGGCTGATAATGATAGAAGCCACCAATGAGCTCTAAAGCATCAAAACGGCGTCGGCGAAAGATTTCACTGATCAGCCCCTCATTGATGACATTGCGAATAGTGTACCAATAAGGATGACAGAAAACGGCTAAACCGCCTCCAGCCCGGATCTGATCAAAAACCCATTCTGAAGAGGCAACAGGAAAATAGTCCAGACCCGGCGTAGTGTGCGGAATTTCCTCCAGGTATCGTTGCACTTCTTCGCGATAGGCTTGTTCATTTTCCTGGCATTTTTTATTAACACTGAAGGAAGAACCGAAATTGATGATATGTACCGGATTATCGGTTGCGTGGACTTCTTCACCCGGATACAGCTTGAAGTCCGGTACCAGCGAAGACCAGTATTCTTTGGCTTCAATAGAAGGCGCATAGCGTAAATGGTCGCTGATTGCGGCAAAATCAAAACCAGCCTGGCGATAACGTGCCGCGACATAACACGGACATTCTTTGCCATCGGATCGATTGCTGTGAATATGAAAGTCTCCTTTCAAAGGACGCAATGAATATAAATCTGCCTCCAAAGAATAAATCCGGAAGCTGCGAATGCTTTTTTTGCCGGGATTGCTCGGATCGCTGATGACGACTTGAATGTGGTGTTCTTGTTCGCCGGGGAAAATTGCCTGAATTCGCAGGGTGCCATCCGTTCCCAAGTGCCAGGATTCGATCGCATTTTCAGTCGCTTGCCAGCAGCATTCCTGCGTATCCGTATGGTAATAGAGCCCATCCACAGGATGGTTGTTAATGCTCAAGCATTCGGAAGAGGGGAAAAATGAATGCTCAAAACGCGGACGAATCTGGATTTCACTGCGTTGATTGGCAGGAACAATCAGAGGAAATACATCGTAATAAGTCATTCTTTCTCCCAAACATAATAAAACTGGACAAAATCACGTGCTTACAGTAAAATAAAAATCTGAATCATTTCAAAAAAATAATATAGCACCGAATTTGTCCCGGAATTCCTGATAGCAGGACTGGCAGCAAAGAAATATGGGATGGCGTGTCAGCTTCGTTTGGTAAAGGTTTTCTGCAAAAAAAAGCCTCGGACTGGGCTCTGGGAGAGAAAGGGAGGGAGTATAAACGAAACCCAGTCCAAGGCATGCAATGCTCAACACTACATATAGTTTTGACCGTAGAATTTTCAATCAGTTCCAGGAAACTCCTTTTTTTGAGAAAACACTTACGGCTCCGGGAATCAAACAAGCAAGTCAGGCAGAGAAACCTGACTTCCTTGTTCGACTTCATCGCCTATCGACGACGCTGATGTTCCTGCGGAGCACTCTTCGGTACCTGTCTGCTTGGCTGCCGATATTGTTGCGACGGCGTATGCCGCTGTGGAGGTGCAGATCTTCGCGGAGGCGTAGCGTAGCGCGGTGAAGGCTGGTAATAATCATAGTGAGGACGTGTGTACTGAATCGTCGGACTGATATACACCGATGAGCGGTAAACCGGAGTAACAAAGGTGCCTGCCTCATAAACCGGAGTAACAAAGGTACCCGTCTCATAAACCGGAGCTATATAGGTGACAACCGGTTGTGGCTCTACTACGACAACTTGAGTGGGAAACAAGGCTCGCAGAACAATGTCCGAGATCGCTATGGCACGGTCAATGTCACGTACTTTGCCATAGTGATCACCCGCTTGAACTGCAGAAGCTCCCACAAATAGTAAACCCGCAACACCCAGAACAGCCAGCTTTCGATGTGATTTATTCATGGTAAATCTCCTTTCTTGTGACGCCGTTTTAGTACAGCCGGAAAACCAATACCGGTTCGTAGACTTCTATCTATTAAACGAAGTAAATGAAAGTTTATTTTGTTTGTTTCAAATATTTGTTTAAAAATTTAATTTGAATGACGTTTTCCAGATGGGATTGCAAATTGCATCAACACGGACGGATCTGGGGTGGACTCTCTTCCACAAGCTAAACGGCCTTGAGACTGCTATCTGGAAAGCGTGAGCTATGGAGCACCAGCGCCCTCGCCGGCATCTGGCATCCCGTATCGCGGTTCGTTTTCATCCCCCCCAAATGGATGATTCTGAAGTGGGTGCCGAAGGCTCTGCGGCATCCAACGGAATTGTCCGGGAATGGGAACGTGTTACGTAACTTGTTATTACAATATACCTCTTTAAGTTAGAGTTAGCCACAGGGAAATTTTTGTTGGCTGTAATCCTCGGGGTTAAGCAGAGTGCATTGTTCGAGGCATTGTTGCAGTAATACGGGAATTTGCAGTTTTTCTTCCTGAAAAAGGATTTTGCTGAGTTGTGCTTTCGTAGTGGGGTCAGACGGTGCAAAGACAGTGCAACTGTCCGGCACATTTTCACTGGAAATATCATAGGTGCCAATTTTTTCGGCCAAGTTCATGGTATCATTTTTATCGGCAGTGATCAGAGGTCTGATGAGCAGCATTTTGCTGGCCTGACCGACGACGGCCAGATTTTCCAGAGTCTGACTTGCCACCTGCCCAAGATTGTCTCCAGTGACCAAAGCCTGGGCTTTGACCGTTCGAGCGATGACTTCTGCGAGGCGGAGCATGAAGCGTCGATAAAGAATGGTACGGAAACGGCTGAAACAACAATCCCGGATGGCTTCTTGCGCCGGCAGCAGATTAATGGCAATCAGTTTGCCGGGAGGTTGAAAATCATTCAGCCGGTGCACGATGGAACAGACTTTCGTCAAAGTTGCCGGAGGAGTAAAGGGGCTGCTGTGAAACGTCAGAAAGTCAACACTGCAGCCGCGCCGCAACATCTGATAACAAGCTACCGGTGAGTCAAAACCGCCGGAAAGCAACGCCAGCACATGACCAGCGCTGTTACAGGGCAAACCACCAGGACCATCAATGCGTTCAAAGGAAACAAAGGCGAGATTCTTTCGTATTTCCAGCTCGATGACTAGGTTGGCGTGTTTCAGGTCAATCTTCAATTCCGGGAAACGCTCATGCAACCGGGTCGCAAAGTGGATTTCCAGTTCTTCGCAACTTAGCGGAAAGCTCTTGTCACTGCGCCGGGAACGCATCGCATAGGTGGGCGGTAAAGCTTCACTACAACCTTTGAAGGCGTGAAAAAGGCTCGGAAAATGCAGGTCAATCGCTTGTTCGATCTCCGCCAGATCAGGTTTCAAAAAGAAACCCGGTGAGACAGAGGCCAGACCGGGCAATAGCGGGATTTCGCGCCGTAACAGAGCCAAGTCAACGGCAGTAAACACTTGTTTCGGAGTGCAGGGCAGAATGAAAATCCGCCCACGATCGTTGGAAAAAGTGAATTTGCCGAGTGCTGACAGACGCCGTTGAAGGTCGTTGCGCAGGTGTTCTTCGAAAAAAAAGCGGTTGCGTCCCTTGGTGCCGATTTCACTGTAACGGCACAAGATTGCATTATACGGAAGATAAGGTTGCCAGGAATAATTCATAATGAGCAAAGGAGAAAACAAAAAGAGAGCAGGAGGAATCCTGCTGCTCCGAAAAAAAAGCCTGGAAGGGACTGGCACTTCCAGGCTGAACAAAAGGCAAAAACTGATCGAAGCGGGGGAGGGATTAATGGCAAGCTTGTTGAATAGCCACGGCCACGGCCACGGTTGCCCCCACCATTGGGTTGTTGCCCATGCCTAGAAAACCCATCATTTCAACATGCGCTGGAACACTGCTTGAACCAGCAAACTGAGCGTCCGAATGCATTCTTCCCATGGTATCCGTCATGCCGTAAGAGGCCGGCCCGGCTGCCATGTTGTCCGGATGCAAAGTACGCCCGGTGCCACCACCGGATGCGACGGAAAAATACTTTTTCCCGGCTTCAAGGCGTTCTTTTTTGTAGGTGCCCGCTACCGGATGCTGGAAACGGGTCGGATTCGTGGAATTTCCGGTAATCGAAACATCCACGCCTTCCTTCCACAAGATGGCGACGCCTTCGCGAACATCATCGGCACCATAACAAAGCACCGTTGCGCGTGGCCCTTTGGAAAATGCGGTACGTTTTGTTTCCTTGACTTTACCGGTGGCGTAATCAAAGACGGTTTCCACATGGGTAAAGCCATTGATGCGGCTGATGATGTAAGAGGCATCTTTGCCCAAGCCGTTGAGGATGACCTTTAGTGAAGTTTTGCGTACCCTGTTGGCCTTGGTGGCAATGCCGATGGCGCCTTCGGCGGCGGCAAAGGATTCGTGCCCGGCCAAAAAACAGAAACAATGCGTGTCATCCTGCAGCAACATCGCGCCCAAGTTCCCGTGCCCGAGTCCGACCTTACGGTCATCGGCCACTGAACCCGGGATGCAGAACGCTTGCAAGCCCTCGCCAATAGCTTTTGCTGCCGCAGAAGCCTCGGTGGCTCCCTGCTTCAGGGCAATCGCTGCGCCAAGGACATAGGCCCACTTGGCGTTTTCAAAGCAGATCGGCTGAATCTCTGCGCAGAGTTCGTAAGGATCAAAACCTTTATCCTGGCAAAGCTGACGGGCTTCAGCCAGATCCTTGATGCCGTATTTTTGACAGACCGCGTCGATTTGCGGACGGCGGCGTTCGTAACTTTCGAAGAGTGGCATATTTGAATCTCCTTATTCGTGACGGGGATCAATGAATTTAACAGCACCAGCTTCTGCGCTGAAGCGTCCGTAAGTACCCAGAGCCTTCTTGTAGGCTTCGTTGGCATCGACACCTTTTTTGATCTGTTCAAGCATGGTGCCAACTTTGACATACTGATAGCCGATGATTTCATCATTGTCATCCAGGGCGACTTTGGCAATATAGCCCTCAGCCATTTCCAGGTAGCGGGGGCCTTTTTCAAGGGTCCCGTACATCGTGCCAACCTGTGAACGAAGCTCTTTACCAAGGTCTTCTAAACCCGAACCAATCGGTAAGCCGTTTTCAGAAAATGCGCTCTGCGAGCGACCATAGGTGATTTGCAAAAACAGTTCGCGCATCGCGGTATTGATGGCATCACAGACTAAATCCGTATTCATCGCTTCCAGAATCGTCTTGCCGGGTAAAATTTCGGAAGCCATGGCAGCCGAATGGGTCATACCAGAACAGCCCAGAGTCTCGATCAGGGCTTCCTGAATAATGCCTTTTTTGATGTTCAGAGTCAGTTTGCAGGCGCCCTGTTGGGGAGCGCACCAGCCGACCCCATGCGTAAGACCGGAAATGTCTTTGATTTCGCGAACCTTGTCCCACTTCCCCTCCTGCGGGATCGGAGCAGGACCGTGACAGCAGCCCTGCTTGACGCAGCACATGTTATCAATTTCGTGAGTATTCATGGATGATTGAAAT
>JBAXYW010000136.1:0-9620 GCA_041670605.1 Lentisphaeria bacterium | reverse complement strand
GTTTTGTTGTGAGTGCTTACCCCCAGTTCCCTCGCCCTTCGGGCTTCGTCACTGGGGGTTATGACTGTCCGACCCTCCGGGTCGTTAAAACCACATCGGAACCATGTCCTGCAGTGTAACCTTATTTTGAACTACGCTGGATTGAGAAAGGGACATGACTTGCTGTCAGACGAGACTTCTCGAAATCATACCACCACATATAGGGCGTGCTGACAAGTTTGGTGGTGTCAAGTTTATAACCCCATTGTTTTTTAATGTCATCTAGTCTCTGGTTTTGCACAGTGAACGAAACTTCAACAGGGGGATGACATTTCATGTCGCATCTGCCAAAAACATAGCTTTTGCCAAAAATTAACGATTTTTCTTGAAGGCCTACAAAGCAATCCTTGATACCTTTTTGGACAGGCTCTAAACTATAGGTTGGCGCCAATTCGGAAGCTGCTAGATCGTCCTGCGCCGTAGGCGCATAACTATGCTTAACCCCAGGCTTTTATCATGGGAGAAGGTAAGCTCCCATAAGCGGGAGCGGGGAAGCGGACTGAAACCCACTAAGACCACGCTGCCTGAAGATCGTGAACTACAAACGTAGGTATCCGACGAACGCGGGATTATGGAGTGCGGGAGCGTTAGCTCCCGCTTTGCAAGGGTAAGATACCGGACTTTTGAAAAAGGGCGGTTGTTCAGAGCCGGTTTGGTTTGCGTTTTTTTTCTGCTTTGCGCTGCGCGAGCACGACATAGCGGTCGGGATCCTGGGCATCCAGTGCGATGGGCAGGATTTCCAGCAGCTCGAAGCCGATTGTACGGCAGGCCAGTTCGAAACCCGAACCTTCATCCTTCAGGAAGTTGGGACCTTTCAGCAGGATCAGATGGCCATGGTTTTTCAGCAGTTCGGCGGCATCAATAAGGATTTCGCTGGCAGGGCCGACGGCGCGTGCAGTCAGCAGAGAGCAGTTCTGGTAAAGATCCGGGCGTTGGTGAGCGACTTCACGACCCCGGAAACAAACGGCTTCGGTCTTCGCAGAGGGAAGCAGCGTTTGCGTCTGTTGCAGGAATTCGACCTTTTTCCGTCGGCTGTCAAGCAGGACAAAGTGTCGATCTGGCAGCCAGATTGCCAGGGGCAGTCCGGGATAACCGCCGCCGCTGCCAAGATCCAGAACAATCTCACCGGGGCTGGTGAGTTCCTGAACCAGGTTGAGGACAGTCAGAGAGTCAAAGATATGGAATTTCAGGTAATCACTGGGGCTGGTAAGGCGGGTCAGATTCAACCAGGTGTTGACGCCGAGCAGATGACTGTAGAGGCGTTCCAGAGTCTGGCGTTGAGCGTCAGACACGGTGATTTCCAGATCTTTGCAGGCAGCAGTGAACCATTCCCAATCCTGTGTGGGAAAGGAAAGGAGCGGATAGCGTTCCGGCAGGAAGGCACCCGGGTCATGGGGTTCCCGGGCTGGTGGAAAGGTCGGGTTTTGCTTCATCTTTCAATCGGCTATGTTCTTGGTTTGAGATCGATTTTCCGGAAACAGCTTGTGCGAGCCTCTGCAAGAGCTGGTGTGGCGCATGTTTTGGCGTTCCCGGAAATTTTATTCAGATGGTATCGCCCTGCAGGGGGGAGTATTTTAGTATTTCGATCTTGGGATTTTTTTCCTGGAAGTAATTGACGGCCCATTCATCTGGGAAAAGGATGACATAGGTTCGGTTGGTATCTTGCGCCAGGCGGACATTGCTGCCAAGGTAGATCCCTTTGAAGAGTTCCGGGTCGGTATTGGTGGGCAGCCAGCGCACTTGGGTGAAGGGGGCTTCTTCCAGGCGGACTTCGGCAGAGTATTCGGCTTCCAGGCGATGTTTGACGACTTCAAACTGGAGTTGTCCAACCGCTCCAAGCAAAGCTGTCTTCTGCAGGGAATTGTGGATATGGAAAACTTGTATAACACCTTCGTTGAGCAGTTGTTCCAAGCCTTCCTGAAATTGTTTGTAGCGCGATGGTGCTGAATTATGCAGATACGAGAAGACTTCCGGCGGGAAACGCGGGATTTCATTATAAACCAAGCTGGGAATGTTGGTTAGCGTATCACCAATGCGAAAATTGCCATGACTGACCAGACCCACGATATCGCCGGGATATGCGTATTCCACGCTTTCCCGGTCCTGGCCGAATAAGCGTTGCGGATAGGAAAGGCGTAGCGGGCGCCCGCCGCGGGGATTAGGGACCGTCATATCTTTTTCAAATTTGCCGGAACAGACACGGATGAACGAGAGGCTGTCCCGGTGATTTGGATCCATATTGGCTTGGATTTTGAAGACGAACGCAGAAAAATCATGATTGTCGGGTTGCATCAAGCCCAGGCTGGATTTGCGCGGCATCGGTGCAGTGCCATGTTCGACGAAGTAATTGAGTAGCAGCTGGACGCCGAAATTATTGATCCCGCTGCCGAAGAAGACGGGAGTTAATTCGCCCTGACGGATTTTTTCATCGTTGAATTGTTCGCCGGCCAAGGAGAGTAATTCGATTTGTTCGAGCCATTCCCGGTACATATTCGGATGCAGGAGCTTGCTGATTCGGGAGTCATCCGCACCGGTGATCTGCTCTGCGGCTTTGGCGCTGCCTTTTCCCTGGTTTGCGAACAGATGCAATTCTTTGGAGAGGCGGTCGTATACTCCTTTGAAGTCTGGGCCATCACCGAGCGGCCAGGTAACCGGGAAACCGCCGATCCCCAGGACATTTTCCAGCTCGTCGAGCAATTCCAGTGGATTGCGGGCGGGGCGATCCATCTTATTCATGAAGGTGAAGATGGGAATGCCGCGCATGCGGCAAATTTCAAAAAGCTTGCGGGTTCTTTCTTCGATTCCCTTGCCGGCATCGATGACCATGATGACACTGTCGACGGCGGTCAGTACCCGGTAGGTATCTTCGGAGAAGTCCCGATGGCCGGGAGTATCCAACAGGTTAATGCAGTAATTCTTGTATTCGAACTGGAGGACGGTCGAGGAGATGGAGATGCCGCGTTCCCGTTCGATGGCCATCCAGTCCGAAGTCGTCGTGCGCTGATTTTTTTTGGCTCGAACGGATCCTGCCAGCTGCAAAGCGCCTCCATACAGGAGGAGTTTTTCAGTCAGCGTGGTTTTGCCGGCATCGGGATGGGAAATAATGGCAAAGGTGCGGCGGCGGGATATCTGATCGGTAAATTCACTCATAGAGATTCGGTTTATTAAAAATGGGGCAGGCTGGGGAAAAACGTGTTTATCAGGCGGCGTGGTGGAGAAAATGGAGCGTGGGTATTTGCCGGAGTTAATATCCCCGCAGTTGGGTATTTCCGCTGAGTTCCTGATAGCCGGCGGGTTCCAGGGAGAAGGAGCCGCGTCCGCCGCTGAGCCGTGGCAGGGCTTTTCCGAAGCCGAACATTTCCGCCAGGGGAACATTGCAGAGGATTTTGCGGATATTGCCAAGGTGTTCAATATCCCGGATAATGGCACGGCGGGGTTGCAGGTACATGCTGATTTCACCAACCGTATCTTCCGGAGTCAAAATTTCCAGGTTCATCAACGGTTCCAGCAGAATTGTGCCGACCTTGCGGAAGGCTTGATCGATCGTTTCCAGAACGGCTCCAGCCACCGCCCCGGGAGTGGTAGTTTCCTTGGTGAATTTTAATTCCCGGATGTCGGCTGCGACATAGATCATTGGATACCCTTTCAGTCCGCCGGTGCGCAGCCCATCATTGAGCGCTTGTTCTGCCGATGCTAGGAGGGCTTTCGGGATCGAGCTGTCACGAGTGGTGTTTTTGATGAGGAAGGAATCGCCACCGCGAGGCAATGGTGCAAAGTCAATGGCGACTTCAGTGTAAAGCGTCGTGTCTCCAAGGACCTTGTTGAAAACGACTCTGGTCTGGGCAGTGGCGGCCAGGGTCTCCCGATAGGCGACTCTGGGTTCGCCCATGCGGATGTCTACGCCGAAGTCGGTGGTTATTCGTTTCAAGCTGACTTCCAGGTGGAGTTCTCCCATGCCGGAGACGAGGCGCTGACCGGTATCTTCTGCGGTGGATCGTTTCAGGGTCTGGTCTTCCCGGCAGAGCAATTCCAGGGATTCATCGAGTTTATCCTTGTCTTTGCTGAATTTCGGCTCCACCACCATCGAAATAACGGGTTCTGGAAAGGTGATTTTTTCAAACGCGAGGACTCGTTTCGGATCGCAAAGCGTATCCCCGATGCCGCAATCTTTCAAACCGGCCAGGCCGACAATGTCGCCAGGACCCGCGCTGTCGATCTGTTCGGTATTTTTGGCATAGATTTTATAGAGCTGCCGCGTGCGCACCTTTTCCCGGGTGCGGGAATTGACCAATTGCATATTGGGAGTAATTGTTCCGGAGTAAACCCGCAGGAAAAAGAGGTCGGCGGTGGTGGAAGCGTTAATTTTGAAAATAAAGCCCGAAAAGCCTTCTTTAGCGTCTGGTCGCACTTCGATTTCGCTGTCATTGCGCACTTCAAATGCCCGATAGGAGGGGACATCCAGAGGGGAAGGCAGGTAATCTACGACCGCATCCGCGAGTAATTGAATGCCGAGACTGCGTTTTGCACTGCCCAGAAAGACTGGCACCAATTTTCGTTCAATGGTCAGCCGGCGAATTTCTTTCTGTAGCAGTTCCAGGGAGGGGGTTTTTCCTTCCAGATAATGCATGGCGACCGCATCGGAAAAATTGCCGACTTTTTCGATCAGTTTTTCAAAAGCGGCTTGTTGTTGCGTTTTTTGTTTTTCATCCAGTGGAAAGCGGAGGACTTCTTCGCTATGTTCGCCAGAGAACTGGATGCGTTCGGCGGTCAGGACATCGATGATGCCGCTGAAGTCACTTTCTTCGCCGATGGGCAGTTGCATGGGCAGGGCGCAGTCATTAAATTTGCCGTTGATTTGGGTAATCGCGTGCTCGAAAGAAGCCCCGATCCGATCCATTTTATTGACAAAGGCAATTTTGGCGACTTGGTATTTATCTGCCTGTCGCCAGACTTTTTCGCTTTGTGCTTCGACCCCCTCCACGGCGCTAAAAATGACGGCGGCTCCTTCGATGGCTCGTAGGGAGCGCTCGACTTCGGCTGTGAAATCGATATGTCCGGGGGTGTCGATCAGATGGAATTCGCAGTCTTTCCAGGGGATGGAAGCCGCGGCTGCGGCAATGGTGATGCCGCGCGCCCGTTCATCGGGCAGAAAATCCATCGTTGTGGTGCCATCATCAATATTGCCATAACGATGGGAAAGACCGGAAAAAAACAGCAACCCCTCGGTTGTACTGGTTTTGCCGGCATCAATATGCGCAATAATGCTTAAATTGCGAATCTTTTCGATCGAAGTCATAACCTCATAACCTTGCTACTGCCTCAAGTAAATATAATAATATATAGGTGAAAGAGCATTTTTACAGCCGAATACCCCGCTTGTAAAAGAAAAGCGGGGAAAGGAGAGGCTGGAGAGGCACGCGACAGAATAGGAGTTGTTTAGTTTTTCAGACGGCGTTCGATGACGGATAATTCCAGTTTGAGATCCGGCGATGTTTTCTGTTTTTCTCCTATCGAAGTGACGGCATGCAGGATTGTCGCATGATTTTTGCTGAATTGTTCTGCGATCGCAGGGAGGGAGAGCGGTGTCAGTTTGCGGGCAAAATACATGGCGACCTGCCTGGGGAAAGCAATATTTGCGGGGCGGCGCTTGCTGTGCATATCTGAGACCCGAATATCATAATAATCAGCAACGATCTTCTGGATTTGCTCAACGGTGAGCGCCGAACAGGCTTCTTCTGCAAAAAGCGAAGCCAGCAGGGAATCCGCCAGTTCAACCGTCATAAATTCCGTTTTATGATTGGTCACCGTCAGATAATAAACAAGCTGCAGCAAAGCACCTTCTAAACGACGAATATTGGATTTTACTTTGCTGGCAAGATGCTGCAGAAGGGCATCACTGAATTTAACCGTATGATCTTGCTGTTTTTGTCGTAGAATCGCGATGCGTGTTTCCAGATCCGGGGATTGAATATCAACAATCAAGCCGCATTCAAAGCGGGAAACCAGGCGTTTTTCCAAGCCGCCGATTTCGGCAGGCGAGCGGTCGGAGGTCAACACGATCTGCTTATGGGCATTGTAGAGGGCATTGAAGGTATGAAAAAAGACTTCCTGCAGGCCTTCCTTGCCGGCAAAGAAATGGACATCATCAATGAGCAAGACATCGACATTACGGAAATGGTTCCGGAAATCCGGAAGAGTTTTCCGGTTCAGGGCATCGATATAAAGGTTGCAAAATTCTTCGCTGAACAGATATTCCACTTTGGCATTTTTTTTGTGCTGGCAGACGGACTGTGCGACGGCCTGCAGCAGATGGGTTTTGCCAAGGCCGGTTGGGCTATAGATGAAAAGCGGGTTATAAACCGTTCCAGGGGAACTGGAGATTGCATGGCAGGCGCCATGAGCAAAACAATTATTGCTGCCAATCACGAAGGAGTCAAAAGTATATTTTGCATTAAACCGGTTGCCAGGGCTGGTTGCTGTGCTTGTTGGGATATTGTTTGTAATGCTCTGGCTTTCTTCTTTGTGAGCCGGTTCGGGTTCATAGCCTTTTTCAAAGCAAATTTTTAATTTTCTACCGCATTCCTGTTGTGCGGTATCCGCAATCAGCTGGCCATAATTTTCAGCAAGCCAGTCAGTAAAGACATTTTCAGAGACGCCAAGAACCAAGTTTTTTTCTTCAAGGCGTAGTGGAACGATATCGGCAATCCACATGGCGAAGGTGGCCGGATCCAATTTTGCTTGCAGTTGATTAAAACAATTTTGCCAAAACTCTTTGACTGAACAGTTGCTTTGCATATAAAAAAAACCATGACGGCCGGTTTCTACAATGAAACCGGCAGGAATAAGTTGTTATTTTCCGGGGCGGTGTGTTGATGATTGCTTCACTATCAAAATTAACAGTTCTTTTCGATTTGGCAAATGCATTTCTGTTTTTTTTTTGTCCGGTCTTCATGAATTCAAGCGTAAGTGCTTGATCTCTTCCCGAGGTAAACATTTCCTACAAGAGCAAAATTTTTTTGCGCTTTCAGAATCTCTGCCGAAATACTGAAAAATGCTTTATCCTTGACCGTGCTCTCTAATTGATTGCGAGCAAATGGAAAAGAATAGTTGTTAACATTTTTTGCTTAAGAATACGAATAAATAGTTGCTAATTTTATATCGCAATTTTATGGACGGAAGAGGCATGGATGGGGAAAAGGAGTCGGCGTTTGCGTTCTTCACGACCGACAGCTCAGCCGGATTCTTCGCGCGAAAGAGTTGGGCGTAATCGGTTACTTCCCCGCTATTGCTTTAAGTCTAAGCGGACTCACAAGAATTGTTGAACTCCTAAAAAACCTAAGCTTTTTAGGAATTTTTGTGCTTTCATGGAGGCTCCATGACTTTTTATGATAGTGTATGATTCTGCTTGAAAATTTATCTATGGGAGCTATTTTTTTGTTGTCCCGCAGAAATCATTCAGAGCCCACCCAACCAGGGGGCCTCCTGCCCTATAGTGGACGCGCGCGAGCAGTGCTCCACAAAAAGGGAACTGGGAGGCGTGATCAATGACGCTTGGGCGATTTTTCGTTGCTGAAATGATTTCATGCGGATTGTAAATTCTTGCCGGGCTGTTTATGGTAATGCTATGCGCAAAAATCAGAGTCGAAATATTAACAAGAGTACTGCATTTGTTCCTTCGCGTTTTTTGCCGATGACGCGGCAGGAGATGCAGGAGCGTGGTTGGGCTGAGCTTGACATCTTGCTGGTCAGTGGTGATGCTTATGTAGATCATCCATCTTTTGGCGTGCCGTTGCTGGGGCGTTTGCTGGAAAAACAGGGATACCGGGTCGGTATTGTGGCTCAGCCGCGTTGGGACAATGCGGAGGATATCAGCTGTATGGGACGGCCACGCCTGTTTTGCGGGATTTCGGCCGGCTGTCTGGATTCCATGCTTTGCCACTATACCGCATTTCGTAAAAAGCGTCATGATGATTCCTATACACCAGGGGGCAAGGCCGGCGCCCGACCCAACCGGGCGAGCATCGTTTACAGCAACTTGGTCAGGGCGGCTTTTCCGGGTATTTTTATCTTATTGGGAGGGATCGAGGCTTCCCTGAGGCGTTTGGCGCATTATGATTTCTGGAGTGACAGCCTGCGACGTTCTTTGCTGTTTGACAGTAAAGCTGATTTGATCAGCTATGGCATGGGCGAATACAGTATCAGTGAAGTGGCCAAGCGCTTGCACAATGGACAGCCGACAGCAGGAATTCCAGGAACCGTCAGGATCAGTGATTCTCCGGAAGGAGCCCAGCTGCTGCCCTCGTATGAAGAAATTTTGGTGGACAAACAGAAGCTGATCCGCGCGACTCAGAGCATGGAATCGGCAATGCATGCGGGGACGCCGGCGCTGGCTCAGCAGCATGGGCGGAAATATATCTTTTGTGAAGTGCCGGCTCCTTTGCCATCCCAGGAACAGTTGGATGCCATTTACGAGCTTCCGTTTACCCGTCAGTCTCATCCGCGCTATCGGGAGGTGATTCCGGCTCTGGACATGGTAAAATGGAGTATTACTGCGATGCGCGGCTGTGGTGGAGGTTGTTCCTTTTGTTCTTTGGCCTTGCATCAGAGCCGGCATCTCTGTTCGCGTTCGTCGGAATCGATGCAGAATGAAGTTCAGGAGTTGACCCGTATGCCTGGCTGGAAGGGGATGGTTTCCGATGTCGGCGGGCCGACCGCCAATCTCTGGGGCTCCAGCTGTAAAATCAATGGTAAGGGTTGTCGTCGGGAAAGCTGCCTGTTTCCAGACTGTTGTCCGCAACTCGAATTGCGTCAGGGGGACTATCTGGATCTGCTTCGCGCAATGAAACGGCTGCCGGGCGTGCAGAAAGTCGGTATCGGTAGTGGAATTCGCTTCGATCTGGCTTTGAAAGACCCTCGTTTCCTCGATGGCCTGGTGGGCGAGTTTGTCAGCGGCCAATTGAAACTGGCTCCGGAACACAGCGTCAATGAAGTCTTGACACTGATGCGTAAAACGGATTTTCGGCTTTTCGAGAAATTTGTTCAGCAATTTTCCGAGCTTTGCCGGGCGCATCAGAAGGAACAATATATTATACCTTATGTGATGAGCGCTTTTCCCGGCTGTACCATGGAAGATATGCAAGCGCTGGCGGCCTGGTTCCGTAGCCGTGGTTGGAAACCCCAACAGGCGCAATGTTTTGTTCCGACGCCTGGAACTATGGCTACGGCTATGTATTATGCTGAGTGTGACAGTCAGGGCAAGCCAATCCATGTCGCAAAAACGGACCGTGAACGGGAAGATCAGCACGCCGTACTGTATGACCGTAGCCAGCCAGAGAAGAACGCACCCGGAAAAAGTGGAATGATACGGAGACGGGGTAGGGGGACGGGAAACCCGGGCAGTCGCCCGCGTTTGTAATTGTAAGTTGTGGGGGATGGGGGAGCGGGCTGAAGCCCGCAGGAGCCACGCAGGCTTAAGCCTGAACTACAAACGTGCGTATCCGACGGATGTGCCTGTCCCGAAATGATCGTATGGAGCAGGGTGAAATCTTTCGGGAGCGGGAGCGGATCCGGAGCTGGAAGCT
>JBAXYW010000135.1:0-9638 GCA_041670605.1 Lentisphaeria bacterium | reverse complement strand
ACAGTCGAGAGTCAATCCTTCATAAAGCGGGTGAGGTGTCTGAGAATGTGTCCAGCTCCGGATCCTCCGGGGATGTGCCCGGAGCTTCCAGCTCCGGATCCTCCGGGCACATCCTTTTTCGCATTTGAAATTTCCAAAACATATGTTACTCTATTTTATTGTCAAATGGAACTTGTGCTCGATAAAGCGGAGTATTAGCATATGCAGACACCTGATGAAACACTTCGAAACAGTCGAGAGTCAATCCTTCATAAAGCGGGTGAGGTGTCTGAGAATGTGTCCAGCTCCGGATCCTCCGGGGATGTGCCCGGAGCTTCCAGCTCCGGATCCTCCGGGGATGTGCCCGGAGCTTCCAGCTCCGGATCCTCCGGGGATGTGCCCGGAGCTTCCAGCTCCGGATCCTCCCCTGTCTCTCCCGATTGGTCCACGCTATCCATTAAACTCGGCGACAATTTGCCTCATTGGACCTGTGAATCGGCTATTTATCACGTATCGTTTCATCTGGCGGATTCTATTCCATCCGCGACCAAGAACTTTTGGATACGGGAACGCGAAGAAATCGTTGAGAGGGCAGCGCAACAGGGGTGTTTTAGGCAGAAGACCGGAGCTGGAAGCTCCGGGCACATCCTTTTGGCCCGCGGAGTTTTAAGCAGAAGACCGGAGCAGACCAGCCTTCCTCAAGCGTAGTAGAACGGACAGCTGTGAACTTTATTCCTGAATTTCGTCAAAGCGGATTTGATCCACCAGCAGGCGCGCTCCTTCCTTCGGGATGCGATCCCAATTGCCGAACCAGAAAAAGGGTTTGACATATTTTGTTCCTTGCCAAAATTTATTTTTCGAGGTCCCTTGTTCGGCTTCTCCCTTAAGGATGGTTTTGAACTCCTGCCATTCGTTTGTCATCCAACCTTGGGCGATCCAATAGAGCGGGGCACCCCACGGAGAATGCAATCTTACGAGTGTCCCCATGGGATAATCTTTTTTCAATGCGGATTTCAATACCACTTTGAGGTTTTCTCCGTCTTGGATGAATTCCGAGACTTGGGGAGAGAGGTCGAAATTAGGCAGGTCGGAATAGTCTTTTTGTACATTGAAGGCAATCGCGGAATGTTTGATTTCAAGCCATTCTAGATTGAGCTTTACCAACACTTGCAAATCTCCAATTGCTGCCGGGGCTGAAAGCGCACTTTGTTTTGTCAGTGTGGCGACATTGCAAATGCCAATATACCGTTTATCCTTATCGTACATTTTTAAACCCAAATAACCGCTGGCAGGGTTGTCGGCAGACAGACTCCTCATAAAGCCGGAGAGCGAATAGGTCTTGTCCGGACTTACTGGAATAAACTCTTTGGCGATCGTTTCGGTAGGATACTTGCCAAACGTCTCAAAAGAAAATTCTCCGGAAAGCTTGATCTCCCGATTTGCAAGGACTTTTCCACTCCATGCGGAGATATCTTCACTATCGATCAGTGGCAAAGAATTTTCTCTAGCGAGCATAGTTGCCAGAGACAAACAGGAAAAGATCATAGAAACGAGTACTTTTTTCATTTTTTTCTTTTGCAATTGGTGGGGTGGTGGAGATGAGGTCACAAAAATAGATTTTTAAGGCAGTGCGTTTAAAAGCCGTCCGCTTCTTTCATCTACGCTCTTGCTTTTGAGAGTTCAAGCTACTCAGCAAGAAACCGATTGAGAAGCAAAACTTCCACAAGCATAAATTGTCCTTTTTTTGTGGAAATGCAAATACTTTGGCAGCATTACTCCTGAAAAACTTGCTAGTTGCCGGGCGAGATGCCGCTAAAGCGGGTGCTGCTGAATAAGAATTTTATTTTAAGGGTTTGCTGCAAAAACGAAGAGAGGAGATTACGGGTAGCCTGTTTTAATAATCGCAACAGCGTTTTTTTTACAATTTACTGAACCAATGATCTTGCATTATGGGTATATAAATTTAACTTATTCGGAACGTCAACTTTGTCAGATTGAGTTTTGCTTTTAGCTATGAATTGTGTTTTGAAGAGAGGATTATCCTGAAAACCAGGTCGCTGGTTTTTCTTTTTCTGCCAGAGTATTTTTTCAAGGTGTTTGCAACTGACCATATCAACAACAAGGAAGAACCATGCAGAAGATTCGAATTGGGGTCGTTGGGCTTGGGCATCGCGGTCGTCATATGATTAAACTTGCAGCCGATGGATTCGATTTTGTTGAGCCGGTAGCGGCTTGCGATATCAAATCCGCAAACTGGTTTGAAAAACAGTGGCTTCAGGACAAGGCTATGGCCGAACTTCTGCCGAACACGAAATTCTACGAAAATTACGATCAGATGCTCGAGGAGGCGGGTTTAGATGCGGTTATCGTTGAAACCGGGGCGGACATTCATGCGGATTTCTGTCGCAAGGCATTGAAAAGGAATATCAATGTGCTTTCAGATATCCCGATTGTTGCGAATCTCGAGGAGGCGGATTATCTATGGAAAGCCACTCAAGCGTCGAAAGCGATTCTTTCGGTAGGTGCCAATCCGAATGAATCCAAATTTGCCCGTATTCTGCTGGATTTATACCAGCGCGGTTTTTTGGGCAAGCCCTATTGCTTGGAAGCCGAATATATTCATTGGAACATTCCAAAGAGTGATGGTCATATTCATCTGAATGAAAATGGGGACTGGCGCAAATTGCTCAGTCCGATCCGTTATTGCACGCATTCGCTCGGGCCGTTGCTGGCGATTGTTGAGGAAGACCTGATCAAGGTCTCGAGTTTTGGCACGGGTCAGCATGCCGATGATTATGAAGACGGTGTGACGAAAGATGACATGGTGTGTGCACAATTTCAAACCACCTCCGGGGTGGTTGTCCGCCTGCTGCGCAATGGGCGTTGCCGGGCACAGATCGGGCACCATTCCTATCGGGTTTTTGGAACGGAAGGCTACTTTGAGCGGATCGATCAGCGTGCTGCCAGTGCACCGGTCATCCGTTACAATTCCACTAAATTCTATTCGGCCAACCGACTGCTTGAAATGCCTGGTGATTATATGCCCTTTGAATATGCCGAAAATCCCAAGGCGACCGGACATGGCGGCATGGATTATGCTATGCTGGATCGTTTTCTCCAGGCTCTGCTTACGCATTCCGCACCGCCAATCAGCCTGCGAGAAGGATTGCGTATGACCCTTCCCGGCATTTATGCCGAAATGTCCACAAAACGTGGGGGCGAAATCCTGGCTATCCATTATCCCTGGAATGAAGACTGGAACGTCTGATCGAAGGTTTTATTTCCGGGGCTTGTTACTGTAGCCGCTGCCATCCCGCAACTGGTTAGAGATGTTTCTAAAAAAGATCCTGCTGGAGCAAGGTGCAAGGTCATGCGAAATGTACAAATCAATCAGAATCGCCATTTTTTTTACGATTTTTCGGATGAGCTGGAAGCGACGAGAGGGGAGGCGCAGGAGCGCGATTCGGAGCGCCAGCTTGTCACATTCACGTTTGAGTGTGAGCAATCAGGGCAATACATTCTACTCACTCATGGTCATGGTTTAATTGAATTAAACGAGGTCAAGTCTGAAGATCTCTGCCGTCATTATGTGTCTCCGTCTTCGTTTCGTCTGGGTTTGCCAATCTCTTTTTCAGCTGGCCAAAATACGGTGACAGCGCTTTTGCATGTATCGGAGAGTGAAGCTTTTGATTTGTCTGCGATTCCGGCGGAAAGCCGGTTCGAGCCCCTGACGGGATACAGCACCGAAATCCCCTTGCCGGATGCGCCTGCAATCTCCTTGCAAAAGTCCTTGGATACATGGGATTACACGTCATCGAACGATGGGGCTCCGATGCCGGGGCGTTTTGGTTTTCTTAAAGGGGATGGGGTGCTGGATTGCGCCATGCCGGAACTCGGCGTCATTGATAAACGTTATGTGTCCTCGCATCCGAAATATAAAAAGGCTTATCGTTGGGGGTATGCCACCCGCCCAAGTTGCCCGCCCGATGTTAGTCCAGTCCAAGTCAATCATTTGTCGGTAAACTGGGGTTCTCCAGAATTTCAATGCACGTATTCTCTGGCGTCACCAGGTATTATTACGGAAAGCAATGCTGGGCGCGTCCACCTCAGGGAACTGGAGTTTGCTGGCAATTATCAATATATCATGACCGCTGGACGAGTGAGCTCATTGGATCTTGTTGACCGGGATATGAAACAAAACTGGATGCTGCTCTTTGGGGCAACAGAGTTTCCTGATTTGCCGCTATTGATCGTATTGGATCAAAAACCGCAGCAGATCCAAGTTATTTATAACAAGGCTGGACGTTTGTCGGAAATCATCTTCCACGGTAATAAGCTGATGATCACAGCAACCCCATTCGGCATGGAATTTTTTAGTCCAATTGTTCCAACTGACGAGGAGATGATCAACAGGCTGTCGGAACGCGCCGTTTTCTGGAGCCATGCTTTGCTGGCATACCCCGTGAAAATGCGCGAATTTTACCGCAATGATCATAAACTGCGTCAAACCTCGATTATCCAGCAGTTTACTTATCGTTACATCAAAGACGAATGGGCTACAAAAGCGTTGGAAACGGCTCCTTTGCCACCCGCATTTACCCTTTCCGGAAATGATTGTTCGGCATACGCCGATTTCAAGTTCCCTGGTAAATATGGTTATTTGAGGGGGTCTTATGGTTCCATGTCGCAGTATTCGATTCCGATGATGCCGATGGCCAGGAAATTTCCGCTCAGATCTGTGGACTCCAAGATTCCTGCACTCTTGAACGATGGTCTGGACGAGTTTTTTTCGTTTCACGAACAGTTTCCGGAAACTGCACAAGCTTATCCGTATGCTGGTTCGGTGATGGAGCCTTTTGCCTTTGCTTCCACAATGATCAATTTTATGGATGAGGACGCGCGCAACAAACTCGTCCGTCTAACCGGAGAGCGTTTACGAATTGCCTGTGAGCGAAATCACACCTATGATTATCCCGTCATCGACCATGGGAGTTTATATCGCAGCATGCCCGACAGGGACGAGGTGATAAAATTTTACCGCGGCCTGCGAAAAATGAAATTATGGAATTGGTACGAACGCACAGAGCCTTACACGGGAATAAAATATCATATCTGCTATCTTAACCTGGGGCTTTTTTCGAGTGGTATCATCAAAACCGGGACACCCGAGGAGGTTGCAACACTAAAGCTTCCTTTGATCGAGAATGATTGGGGAGCCGGGATGGCTTTTTACTACATGTATCTGTGCGCTTTGGCGTCCGGTGACTTTACTCCGATCGAAGAAAACTGGGACTTGATTAAAAGTGCCTTTTCCTTTTTTGACAAAATGTGCGATTGGGCCTGTATGGGAACCGGGTACAGTGACAATGCCATCACCTGGGTTGAAGGGGCGAACTACGGAGCATTCACCGCATATGTCAACATGGCGGATGCCATTGGTGCAAAAAAAGACTTTGAACATGGTGTCTATCTGGCTGCCAAACAATTTGCTTTACGCTCGGCGATTTTCCGTTCCGCGCAGTCGTATTTTCATCGTTGGTTTGAGGTGGAGCCCTGGTATATTACTAAAGGTTTTCGTGAGGAACAGCTCGCCGGTTTTGGCTTTACCCATATCCCGCCGCTGCCGGAGACTGGGAGCCCCTATGCCATGACGAAAAACCGGGCCTATTTGTCTTCGTTTTATAATCTGACGACAGAAGGGATTTATCCGGAAATCTTCGATGGCTTGCGTGAGCTCCTTCCTGAGGATCATCATGAGGTTATGAATCATTTCCGGAAGGAATTAGTTGAGCCATCGGATCTCAGCGATGGCCGGGCAGTATGGCCGGCAACGCAAACGATGTCCTCGATGCTGATTAACGATGTCCTTGACCTGTCCATTCCCGATGCAGATATTCTGCACGAAATTGCCTTGGCGGAAAAGTACAACGTGCTGCTGAAAGAATGGCGAGGGATTCATATTTTCAGCCGCTTGCTGCCGAAAAATTGGTTCCAATGTCAAATTCTCGCCTGGCTCGAAATGCGCAAACATCCAGTCTGGCTGGAACATTGGACACGCTTGCGGGTTGAAAAAGCACTATGGGATGGCAAAATGGCGATGATCGATGTAACTCATACAAATACCCTACCAGGAAAATTAATCCTGGGAAAACGGAGAAAAATTTTAAAAGTTACCCTGAATGGGAAAGAAATCCATTTTTCTACGGATCTCAGGGAAAAAATGGAACTTGCCATCACGGAATCCGGTAGCATTGAGATTTTCTGCGAATGAGCCTTGGACTTGTCAGGCGGGGTAGTCGTGGAGAATCCAGCAACGGATGTGAATTCTGCACTGCAAACTTCAACGACGTCTCCTGACAAGGACTTCAGGTAGGGGAAGTGGCCGGGAACTCCCTTGCCGGTAACGTACAGCCGAAGACTTGCTGGATCTTTGCGGCATCAAGAATGTCGCCGGGGATTCCGGAAGCGGCCAGTTGCCCGTTTTGCAGCAGCAGAGCTTGATCGAGATATTGTGGTGCCAGAAACAAATCCTGGGAGACCATGACCACGCATTTTCCCTCGCGGGTCAACTGTTGCAACAGGCAATAGAAGGTGATCTGGTGTTTGAGGTCAAGTGAGCTGGCTGGTTCATCCAGGAGCAGGAGTTCCGTATCCTGAGCGAGAGCCCTGGCCAACATGACGCGTTGTTTTTCACCGCCGCTCAAGTGATTGAAAGGCCGTTCTGCCAATGGCTGAAGAGCCAGGGCATTCAAGGCGTTTTCGATGGCGGCGGGATTGTCCTGTTGCCGGCGCCAAGGGTAGCGCCCCAGGGACACGATTTCGCGAACCCGTAATGGAATCCGCCCTGGTGTTTCCTGTTCGACCAGAGCAAGAAAACGGGCTCGTTGTGCAGGGGGCAAATGCGGGACTATGCTTCCGCTTTGCGGTGGCAATTCACCGGTAATGATCTTTAAGAGGGTGCTTTTACCGCTGCCGTTCGGGCCGAAAATGCCATAAAATTTTCCGCTTTCGAAAACGCAATGAATTCCTCTGAGGGCTTTCTGGCCGGCATAGGAGAAAAAAATATTATTTAATTCAAGCCGCATTTTTTCCTCCATTTCGCAGCAGCAGATAGAAGAAAAAGGGGCCTCCGCACAGGGCGGTCAGGATGCCGACCGGGATTTCATGGGGAGCGGCCAAGGTGCGCGCCAGCAGATCGGCTGCAAGCAGCAGGATTCCTCCGCTGACGATGGCTCCCGGCAGCAGTTTTCGGAAGGAAGCGCCCAAGAAGATGCGGACGATATGCGGGATGGCCAGGCCGACAAAGCCGATCACTCCGCAACAGCTGACCGCGACGGCTGTCAGCATGGCAATGTCCAACAAAACCAGGGGTTTGACCTTTTTCAGTTGCACGCCGGACAGGCTGGCGGCCCGATCGCCCAGCAGCAGCAAATCCATTTCAGGCGAAAGGTAATACAGGAACAGCCAGCCGGGGAGGGCAACACTGGCCAGCATCATGACATCGGTCCAGCTGCTGCGCCAGAAGCCGCCCAGCAACCAGAAAATCAGGGAGGCCAAGCGTTCATCGGCCAGATACAAGGCTCCTGAAGTCAGCGCGGAGGAAAAGGCGTTGACGGCGATTCCGGCCAGAATCAGGGTTGCGGCATTCCAATTCCAGTTTCTGCCGGGAATTAGGATCAGGAGCAGAGAAGAGATTCCGAAAAGGATACTCAGTGGCGTTTGCAGGGTTCCGCCCAGTAGCAGGCCACAGACGGCGCCGAGGGCGGCGGAATTCACGACGCCGAGAACATGCGGTGAGGCCAAGTCATTTCGGAACAAGTTCTGGCTGGCGCAACCCGCGGCGGCCAGCATGCCGCCTGTCAGGAAAGCGGCCAGCAGTCGGGGCAGGCGCAATTCGAGCAGGATCGTGCGGGCGGCTGGCAAGATGTCATTTCCACGGAGCAGCTGGCCGATTTCCGAATAGCCGCAATTTCCCGCTCCGATCCCCCAGGAAAGCAGAAAAAGAAGCAGTGCTGCTGCGCTCAGATATTTCATCTCAGAGCCCTGCAATGATTTTAACTTTGAAGCGGTCGTCTCGTGCTTCCAGGTTCAGCGCCTGTTCACTGCTTAAAAGCGAAGCGCTGACATGATTCAGATAGCCTTTGCATAATTGACTGGCCTTTTCCATTTCTTCTGCCGACGGAGGACGCCAGGGTTGACCGGGTACCGGAATATACCCCATGATATGAAAAGGGATGTCAGCATTGAGTTTTGCCAGAAAATTCAGCAGTCCCTCCATTTCATCCAAACCGACCAGTTCGGGGATAAAAACCAGATTCGCGGACATGTCCAAGCCGGCTTCGACAGACGCTTTGAAATTATCATAGATCAGTGCTTTTGCTTTTCCGGTGATTTTTAGGTGTAGTTCATTGCTCCAGGCTTTGAAACCCACATTACCACCATCGAGATGCAGCAATGGCAGCCGGCTGCCATTGGTATGTCCCAGGCGGGTCGTTGCCTGAAGTTCCTCTTTGGCAAAGGCGAGCATCTCCTCGATTTCCGGAGCTGTTGTGGGTTCGCCTCCCATAAAATAGACTTTTCCGGGTTTGACGGAGCGCAGGGCGTCTTTCAGTTCCGCAATGGAGAGAAAGTGTGCTGGTTTTGGTTCGGAGAATCCGGGGCGTCCATTGGCACCGCTGCGCAGTTTATAACTGCAGTAGGGGCAGTGAAAGGTGCAGCCCCAATTGTGCAGCGTGGCAAAATCGTATTGTTGATTCCAAGTGACCCGGTAAAATGACATGGCAGTTACTTCCTGTTGTTAAGTTTTTGTTGGAAAAATTCAATGGCTTCCAGCAGCGCCAGACCCTCGGTGACAAAGCGGCGTTCCACCGGATAAATTCTGCCGTCGCGCACTGCAGGCGTGTCGGACAGTCCAGGCCGGCGGGCAATTTCTTCCGAAAAGCCAGCGCCTTGCACATAAAAGATAACTTCGGGAGCGTACTCCAGAATGGTTTCAGCACTGAGTAGGCCGGTTTTTGCGACGGGGCACTGTCCGCCGCCGGCTTTCAGCAGGTCTCCCAGATAGGATTGTTCGCCGGCGACCTTCCATTCGCTGTAAAGTTCAAAATAAACTCGGGTCGGGGCTTTACCAGTTGCTACTGCAGGCAAGGTCTTCTTTTTTTTCTGAAACTCTTCACAGAGTTTGGAGGCCAGTTTTGTTTTGCCGGTCAGTTCACCAAGGGTTTTCAGTAATTCAGCATAATTACTCAAACGGATCGGAGCAATTTGCAGGACCTGAAGATTTCTGCTTCTGAAAAGTCGTTCGGCATCGTTTTGATAATACCAGAGAATGACGCAGTTGATCCCAAGTTCGGTTATTTTTTCGAAGGAGACTGCGCTGCCGCGTCCCAGCACTGGTGGGGGATTCTCGCCGGCGGCAAGCAGGCCATATTCGTCAATGGCAATGGGGGGCTGCTCCAGTTGCATCAGGATATGCGTTGCGGCTGCCGAGAGGGAAAGAATCCGCAAAGGAATTCTCTGCTGCTCTGCAGCATATGCGTTTTCGTGGCATAAGATCAGCAGTAAAGGCAGAGAGCATAAAAAAAGAGGGCTGAATCGTAACGACTTCATTCGCCATTCCACCGATTATCGATATCCCAGAAGCGATATGGAGTTTGTGT
>JBAXYW010000134.1:0-9638 GCA_041670605.1 Lentisphaeria bacterium | reverse complement strand
CCCGACGTTCAGCCCGGTGAAAACGAGCCCGACGGATTTCTTCGGCCTGAATCTTCATTGTCTGGGTAAGACTGGCACCCAATTCCGTGCTTTGCACAATGGCCGTCACCAGCGAACGGAATTCCTCAATTTGAATCCGGTCAGCCATGCTTCGTAAAGCCTCCACCCGATTTTTTCCCAGCTCGATCTGCCGTAGTACAATGCCAAATTCGGTAATCAGGGGACCGCTAAAACCGCTGCCGACCAAATTGCGCAAGGCGGCCCCGAAATCCTGTCCAGATTGCGTGGCTACGGTCAAAAGATCAATGGCGAAAGGCAAAATTTTAGAGATCCTTTCCTTGCGTTCTGTTGCCGCCTTGCGAACTTGGATAAGCGGATAACTCCACCCCAACCAGACTCCTACGAGCAAGGCTACTAAGGCGTAAATTCTTTCCGGACTGAGCAAAAACACCGGTATTACACAAACTGCTCCACCCAATAGCGCCCCGAACAACTGCCCACCGCGGACTTCCAATGCCGTTAAATCCAAGGCTGCTGAAATCAAATCCTGGTTCAATCTCTGCTGGGCTGGACTGCTATCCGGGTAAAAAGAAGTTGTCAGGCGAGAACATTGGTTGATCTCATTCATAAACATCTTAAAAAAAACGGGCTTGTTGCTGCTGTCAAGCGTTCCATCCGTTGAGGCACCGCCGGAGCGCCGACTGCGAAACAAGTGTATTAGGCCCAATACAAAAAAAACGGTGGAAAAAAACAAGCAAATAACAATAGGCAAATGAGATTCATGCATGAGTTCAATCCTCTATTGTGACAATCTTACGAATCCAGAAAAAACCAATCAGCTCCAACAGCACGGTAAAAGCCAAAGCCATATAGCCAATCCGAGTCGTTACCAACGGTCGCATCAAATCTGGATCAATGGCAAACAAAACAATAAAGGCGGCCACGGGTGCCGATGCCATGGCAATAGCCTCAAAACGCCCCTGCGCCGTCATCGTCTTCAATTTTTGTTGAAATTCCGACCGGTTCCGGATAGTGTCGGTAATTTTTTCCAGCACCTCCGCCAAACTGCCGCCGCTTTGCAAAGTCAGGCGCACCGAGGTTGCCAGCAAAAACAAATCTTCGCTGGGGATACGCCGACACAACTTGGTCAGGCCATCCGGCAGATCTACTCCCAAACGATATTCCCGCAAAAGAAAACCGATTTCCTCCTGAATAGGCCCCCCCATATTATGGGAGACACTTTCCAATGCTTGCGGCAGCGAAACCCCAGCCCGCAAAGCACTGGCCAAGCCGAAAGTCAAATCCATCAGCCCAGCGATAAACTTATCGGTGCGTTGTTTGACTTTCCAATTCAACCAAGCTTTTGGCAGTTGAAAGGCGATGGCGCCAGCAATCAGACATAATGGCAACAGAAACCAAGGACCGTAAACTCCGGCAAACAGCAAGACCACAATGCTAGTGGCACCAGCACCTACCGCTGCCGACCAACAGTTTTTATGCAACTGTTCCGGGCTGATAAAACGCGAGATTGGACTGGCACTGCTAGCCTCGCCTTGGTTAAAATCATCTTTAGCTTTCGTGGCGGCACTGGTGGAAAAAAGTGGCAAAACTACCAATACAGCCAAAAAAACGGCAGCAAAAACCAAAGCCAGAATCAATAAACTCACTGTATCCATAATGTTCTCCATCACCTGGCAAAGTCATTTTACCATCATCGCAAAATGTCAGCAAAAATACTGCCGTAAAATTGTCATGTTTCTCGCCGCTGAAGATTAACCGGCGTTTTTAGTAAAAACGCTCAAGGACATCCGCAAATCACCCTTCTTACGCAAATTCTCGATAAAACGCGGGATGTTGCCAGTAGCCATATACCGACCCTGTAATTTACCATGCTCATCAATACCACTTTGCTCGTAAATGAAAATATCCTGCATCAAAACAACGTCACCCTCACGACCGGTTATCTCGGAAATCTGAATGATCTTCCGGCTACCATCCAACATCCGAGTCTGCTGAATGATGATATCAACCGCTGAGGAAATCTGCTCCCGAATCGCCGTCGTCGGCAATTCAAAGCCAGACATCAAAACCATGTTTTCCAGACGCATAATAGCGTCTCTGGGAGTATTGGCATGCAAAGTCGTCAGTGAACCGTCATGGCCGGTATTCATTGCTTGCAGCATATCCAGCGCTTCGGCGCCACGACATTCCCCGACGACGATACGATCTGGTCGCATGCGCAAGGAATTAATCACCAAGTCTCGGATAGCGATTCGCCCTTTGCCTTCAATGTTAGGCGGGCGCGCTTCCAGGCGCACCAAGTTATTATGCGACAATTTCAGCTCGGCAGAATCTTCGATCGTCACGACTCGTTCATCATGAGGGATATAAAGCGACAGCATGTTAAGCAGGGTCGTTTTACCGGAACCAGTGCCACCGGAAACCACTATATTTTGCCGGGCCCGCACCGCTTCCTGAAGGAAAAGGTCCATTTCCTGTGTCATGCTGCCAAAACGGATCAGGTCTTTGGAAGTCAATTTGTTTTTGGAAAATTTCCGGATTGTAACCGAAGCACCATCCAATGCCAACGGTGGAATAATGGCGTTAACCCGGGAACCATCGGGCAGACGGGCATCAACCATTGGGCTAGCCTCATCAACATGCCGCCCCAAAGGTTCGACAATGCGCTGAATGATATTCATCAGATGACGCCCGTCGTAAAAACGCACCCCGCTTTCGGTCAGTTTGCCTTTACGCTCGACAAAAACGTGCATCGGGCCATTGACCATAACTTCACTGACTTCCTCATCCCGCAACAATGGCGAAATCGGTCCAAAACCAATTAGTTCATCCATCAGAGCCTGGCGCAATTGCGCCAAATCAATGCTGGCCGGAATCTCATGTCGAAGTTCCCGCAGCGTTTGCTCCATTGCCGTCATCAATTTATTCCGCATCTCGGAGTCTTCCAACTCCTTGGTCGCCAGTTCATGCAGATTCATTTTCGTCAGGATATTTTCGTGAATGCGTTGTTTCAGGGCGATCATTCCCTCCCCAAATAACAAGCCCGCTTCCGGCGGCAACGCTTCCGGCTCAGCGGCAACGACCGGGCTCAGTGGCGGTGTTGCTTGCGACACTTCGCCAGCCGGCGCGCTTATCAACGTTGCCGTCGCCGACAGGGTCAACTGGCAGTTGCCCAGTTTCATCCGATCTCCTAGCGACAAGGGTTTCGGGTCGCTCAATTTCTGGCCATTCAGGTAGGTTCCGCATGAGCTGCCATAGTCTTCCAGCAAATAATCGCTGCCGCTGACTTTGATACCGGCATGCCGCCGAGAGATTTGATTATCTGATAAAACCAAGCTATTGTTGCTGCCACGACCAATACTTAATTCACCTTCTGCCGGCAGCTCCATAAACCACGCTGCCACCGTTTCTGATTCCTGGATTATGATATATGGCATACACAACTCCTGCTATTCATCATCATCGCACCTGGTGAGGGCGGCGACAAACGTCGCCCCGTAAAATTGCCGTTGTGGCCGGTTGCCGGCCCAAAAGTCAAGCAAGGGCAATCGAAATAAGCATCAACTGCCGAAATAACTTTAAAAGAAAAACCAGCGTTTGCCCTTGCGTTTTTCCTTATCAGTCTCCTTCAGAGGCTTCTGCGCATCTTCCAAAGTGCCCCGGGTCTCATCGGACACCGTCGGCAGGATTACATCCCCTTCGCCAGCGAAAACCGGACTGACCAGAATTAGCACCTGATTGCTTGTCAAAGTCGACTCCTGTTCAGAAAAAAACCACTTCACGCCGGGAACACTGCGCAAAAACGGGACTCCGGTCGGACTGGTACGGCCTTCCACCAGACTACGCATTCCGCCCAATACCAACGTTTTGCCAAATTCGCATTGTACCGCCGTGTTTAAACTGTTGCCGCGGACGTCCCAGTCGCCGGAATCATTCTGGCTTGGGCTGCTCAGTTCCAGCTGCAAATCCAATTCTACCATCTGCGCTGTACGCAAGCCACCTTTGACTTTGATGATCAAGCCGTAGTCGATGTCTTCCAATGAGGCAGTGTCGTTGCTGGCGACTTTGACTTTCAAGGTGCCGCCGCATTTCAGCATACGCCAATCCGGGGTATCATTGCTGCGGAATGTAAGATGGCCGGCATTGTATTGGCGAGAGCTGCCGCTGGTAGCCAAAAATTCTAGGGTACCCCGCAAGCCACTGGAAATGGTATAGGTCTGCGTTGTGGGACGGTTCCCATCATTACGACCACCAAAAACATTGACAGCCGCATCCAAAGTTCCTAACCCGGCATTCAGTAAATTGACTCCCAATCTGTCATAATTACTGCTACTCATTTCAACAAAAACGACCCCGACTTCAATCAGTTTCGGCTCAATCTCGACATCCCAAACCACCGGGATACGTCCACCGTCACCTTTGCCCTTATCCATGCTCAACCAAGTTTGCGCTGCTAAAACGCTTTTCACCCGTTCGGCGTGCGCCGGACTGAAAACGCTGCCGCTAATCAGTAACCCATCGCCTAAGAGTTTGAGGCTAAGCATTCCGGGTTTGTCTAAAGTGCTGTTATCAGTAATGATCTTGTAGCCCAACTTCTCTAGAATATCCCGCAACGACAAGACTGCTTCTGGAGCCGGACGGAAACGAACCAAGTTTAACGGCGGTTTCTGCATTGACGCCAACACCCGCTGAAACAAATCCCAGCTGCTTGGTTTGCTGATCTCACCCTTCAGAACGATACGATCCTGATTCACCGAAACATCAACCTCTGGAACCGAATCCAAATCCCGGCGTAAAGCATTGAGTTCTTCACGAATATTGTCAGTCACAACCACATTATAAATTCGTGACAGGCCGCTTTCGCCCATAACCTGAACATCAGTGCTGCCAACTTGCAGCCCGGTAAGACGCAATTGTTTTTTGTTACTGACCTCGGCCTTGACGATTTTCGGATCCGCCACCTTCATCGTCCGCATTTCAAACGGTAAATCCACAGTACTGAAACTACCAGCCGATAAAACTATTTTTTCGGTGTCAACCAGATTCTGGGCCGACAAAACTGTTAGCAAACTCAAGAAAACGAGAACGACACCCACTGAATTAATCCATTTTTTCATTTTGTGTACTCCTTTGTTTTTACCGTTAATAATGATTTTCCCACCCCCGATTTTATTTCGCAGCAGGAGTTACCCCAGAACCCATCGGTGGAAGAACTGAATCCAGTCCATTGAACAAAACATCAAAAGTTTTTTCATCCACTCTGCCCGCATCAGTGCGGTTCAAATTTGTCGTATCGTTAGGACGCCGCAATGCCAAGGTGATGTCGCAAACCCGTTGTGCCGCAATCAGAAACTGAGCCTGTTGCGGCGGCAAAGCCACCAGCAAGCCGGAATCTTTACGACCACTTTGCATGCCAGCTCCTTCCAAAACCCGCACTCGCGGAAAAAGTACCACAGTGACTTCGCCATGTCCTTTGGTAACGATTTCACGCTTGTCCAACAAAGCCGCAATTTCCGACTCATCCTTTTTCAATTGTCCACTGAAAGTGCCCATAATGGCGACCTCATCGCCAGGTCGCAACAAATGGGCGATACTTTTTTCTCCCCCCAAATTGACGGCCCATTCTCCCTCGCCGATAACGTCTCCAAGACTGCCGGATAAACCGGCATCGGAATAGTAAAGATAATCTCCCATTTGGATAAGCCGCGAGGCTTTTTGGCCAATCAGCAAATCCCGCCGGTTCCAAGGCACGGCTGCCGCCGGCATTGCCGATAACGGTACCACTTTACGCATGATCATGCCCGCGCTAATTTCTTCATTACGACCGATTTCCCGGGCTGCCGCCACTAGATCGACATTGGCCTCGCTGGCTTGTTTGCGTTCCGAGAGTAAACGGCTGACACCCGCCACCGCTGCCAGTCCCAACAATACCGCAAAGATTAAAGGCATATAATTCTTCATCGCCACATTCTCCTTTTTTGCATCCGCACTTATGAACTATTTTAAACTAAAAAATGCTTTACTGTTAAAATTTTCACTCGACCCCCCAGGAAAAGCCACATTGTTGCGGATTATCCTCCCAAAGCATCACCATGATCTTGGTTTTCTCCTGTCGCCAGAGAAATAGCTCGCAGTAATGCCGGTGCCCATCGCTTAAGTCAATCGTTTTTTCTAAACACCAACCCTGATCTTCCAGCATCACTGCGAAAGAACTCAAAGTGGCGCTGTAACTCAATTTGACAATACCGGTCTGCAACCAGCCGCGACCATCCGGACTGCGAAAAAGAATTTCCGCCTGCCGCGGCAAAGTTAATTTTGGCGTCTGCCCAGCAATTGCCGATGCCGCCAATAGCAACAACAACCACAAAGCAAAAAAACGGCTGATTTTATTAAACTTCGATTTCTTCATTCGCTCCAATTTTCAAAACTGTTATAACGCTTATAAGCCTTGGCACCGGATGGGCTGGCCGCTAGGATCGGGTAGAGATCCCAAGCGCTCTTATCGGCGCCCAGTCGCGGAACAGCCAACCAACTGCATACGCCAGCGGATGCGCTGCTCCAGGAATTATGAGGCGAGATTTCCCGCACAATGTACTTGTCCCAAGGTTCAAAAACTGCATTTTGATTAAAATTCAGAAATTCCAGTGTTTTGGGGCGTCCGCTGATGTCACTGGCTCTCCAGTTGCGCGGATGCCGGAAACTGCTGCCATATTCACTACGCCCAAACATTAGGGTGGCATTTTTTTTACTGTAAGGTCCTATTTCTGCTTGTACGGTTTGGCTTGAGCCATCCATACCACTGTTAACCGTATATAAATCTGTCGCTTGGCCAGCATGGGCTTTTTCCTCCCAGAACAACTTGGGGATCGCCAATATTCCCTGCAACCAAAGCGGCAGTTCATAAGACAAGCTTAACTTGGAAGCCGCTACACCTGTCCAGGAATAATCCGCTTTTGTCAATCGTAAAACGGCTACGTCCTGATCTAAATTCTGGCTGGCACCTGCCGACCCGCCTTGATTGCTCTGACCAGAAAAATAGGCCAAATCTATTTTTTCCAGGATCGCTTCCGCCTTCTCACGCGCCGACAAAGAACGCATTGATAAACGCGACGCCCCCCACCAGCTGGCTTGCCGGTCAGCTATCATCAGACGGGAACGCGCCAACATCAGGTCACAAGACCACAAAGTCGCCCCAAACAGAAAAATCAACACTGGAAAAGCCAGTACCGCTTCCATTAAAACTGAACCGTCTTCATTGTTTCGGATGATTTTACCTGTACCAAACATCTGCTTTCTTGCTTTCTCGCTGCTAAAACATTTTGCCAGTTAATGTATTAAGATGTCGCGACCCCCAGAATAATCAAAAACTGCGCCGCGATCCTGGTCTCCCAGAATCCCAATTTTACTTTCACCGCCATCATGGCTGCTATTGCCCGACATTCCCGCCGGAGCCTTATGGATGGGTTTATTTCCCCCTATAGATGGGAAAAGCATGTCGATATTATTGCCCGTACTATGTTCTGGCATCAATAACGCATCCCAATCTGTGACCCGCAAATTCCATAACTTTTGCATATCGACTTTTCCCGCTTCCATGCTGCCTTCATCGGATTGCTCGGTGCGGTATCCCAAGCTGCTATGTAGCAGATTACCGCTGGCGTCACTGTAAGTCTGACCTTCAGCCCAGCTTTCGTCAGGCAAACGATAGCCGCTGGTGGACGCGGCTACCACATGGATCTGGTTGGGTATCTGAAATGCCTTTAGCCAGCCAGCGTTGCCCAGAAAAGCAAAGGGATTGCTGACCGGAGCAGTAGCGGAAAAATTATAGTTGCCCCACTGTTTTCCATTTCTAAAGTAATGCGGACGCGGCCAAGTACGTTGCACCAACAAATCATCCCGCCTCAGCCAGTCTGCCATACCGCCAGCTTTTTTCAAGGCCGTAGTACCAGTTAGGAAGCCGTCGCCACCGACACTTTTCTGGTTGGAAAACCAGGAGTTGCCATCGCGTTGCTTGTTTCCTGATTCCGTTCCCCAGCCGATATAGGTAGGAATAATAATTTTGACAATGATCAAATCAATCTTAAGCCAGCGAGTCGACCAGAAAAACCACTCTGACACGTTGGCGCTCATATTGTTCTGCTGCTTATAAAACCGTCCCAGAGTTTTACTATCTTTGCGTCGGTACCAGCCGTGCTTGTTATTACCAGTGTGCCAACCCCGCCCAAAGATTTTTCTGGGGGTTGCGGTGTACCCAGCCAAAGCGAGAAAACGAGGCTCCGGGTCCTTATCATCAACGGGGTTTTTCGTATAGGGCTGGATATAGGTCGAAGGTGTAAAATGCTGATAAACATTCTGACCCGAAGAAAAAGAAATATTGGCGCGGATAACATTAAAGGCGGTTTGCCAAACCCGGTTTTGTAAACCCTCACTGCTGTCGAATAACAATGTGTCAATGGCGTCATTCATCTGCATAATCCGGGTGCGCTGACCGGCAATCGCCAACGACGGAAATAAATTCTCCATCGTATCCAAATTTTCAAAACGGTATAAAATGCGCTTTAAACTGCCCCAGATCGACAGCATCCAATGGGAATTTATGCCAATCGTCGGCGGCAAAAAAACCCCCTTCATGCTGGAATAAAAACTCGCCGTCTGGCTGATTTCATCCAGGATCGCTTTCAGATCAGAAAATAACCCTAAGGCACCTTGTATCTGCAATTCATAAAATTCGACCGTGTCAGCGACGTTGCCCAGTTGACTCTCAATTTCCTCAAGCTGCTCTTCCAGATCCGCCAACTGACCTCTCAAGCCCCCCAGTCCACCCTGCTTTTCCAACTCAACTTCCACCTGGCTGTCCATCTCATCCTGGTTGTCTTTCAAGGTATTGATATATTTTTTATTTTCAGCATCATAATCACGCTTGAGTTGTTGGCTATCGTTAATGTATTGATTTCTTTCACTGCGCCACTGCAAACAATCTGGGCAAGCATGGGGTGGCGCTGTCGTGGCTGCTGATAGGCAGTTGCTGGCGTTTTCCGCATTCAGCAAAATCCAATTCGCACCACTGGACAAAATATTATATGGATCCGGGCGATGCGGCGGCGTTCGATCTTGCAGCTCATTCCTGGCCTCCACCAGTCGGTCTCTTTCTTTCTCTAAGGCCGCTTTCCGCAAATCCAGTTGCCGATAAGCTTCTTCAGACGCTTGCATCTCCGCTTCAGTCTTTTCGGAAAACATGCCGCCGATTGAATCATCGCCAGCTTCAATTTCATCATCATCCGGGACCTCTGCTCCACCCAATTCCGTAAATTCCGGCTCATAATTGGCAACACGTCCCCCCCGCTGACCAGCACCACTGCTATAAGGCCGCAAGCCAAATACGCCCCAAAATGGAAAGCCCTTATTGGTGTTACCATCCTGATTTTTGTCGTGTGCCCATTGGGCAGTCTGCCGCTGTTCTTTTAAAACATAGCCAAGAAATTTATCGAAGCAATAATCCATTTCCAGACGGGTACTTTGCACCCAGGTCCAGGCCATCGCTTTGTTAATTGCAGCGACTCGGCTAAAGGTATCGGCTTGAACCAAAGCGGCCGCATAAGCCGCCGCGTCTACCGCAT
>JBAXYW010000133.1:0-9796 GCA_041670605.1 Lentisphaeria bacterium | reverse complement strand
CGAACACGCCTGTCCCGAAATGACCTCCTGGCGCAGGGTGAAATCTTTCCGGAGCGGGAAGCTCCAGCCACATTCTGGGGAGAATCCGGGAACGGGCTGAAGCCCGCGGGAGCCACGCAGCCTGAACTACAAACGTATGCATCCGTCGGACACAATAAACGGTTGAATAGTAGTACGAAACTGACAATTCAGCATTGTCAGTTTACCGTGAAAGCGCCTGTGTTAGTCCGGAGACTCGTTGGGTTGGTCGTTGCAATGCCGCTTTAAGAATCTCGGGGTTGGCCCACATGCGGAATTTGAGTTCGGTACGAGTCAGGCCGGTATACACCAGTTCGCGACTCAGCACCAAATTGTCACTTTCCGGCAGAACCAGCAATACTTTTGAGTACCCCGAGCCCTGGGATTTATGGATGGTCATGGCATAGACCGGTTCATGCGGCGGCAGGGCGGCCAGGCTGAAGACCAGATAGTCCGGGGCATCGCTGTCGGAGGTCTTTTCCGGATTCTGAAAAAAGACCGTCCGGTCGATGACAATGCCGATATCACCATTGTTCAGGCCGGTCGCCCGATCGTTCTCGAGGATCATCAGCGGGGTACCATCAGCATAATTTGGAATCTCCAGCAATTCGGCAATCAGGCGGTTCAGATGAAGCACACCGTACTCTCCTTCCCGGTTGCCAGCCAGGATTTTAAATGAATTGGCCAGTTGAAAGAATTCCGCGGGACCCGTTTTTTCAGCCCAATTGCTCAAACCCCAGTCCTGTAACAGGCTTTGAAGGGATTCAGCCAGTTTTTCCCGTGGCGGCAGTTTTCTGACCTGAAATTCCGCTTCCGGCTGTTCGGGCGTTGCCTGCAGTGAATACAGCTGCTCGACCAGCCGCTGCTGATCGAAGGACGGCGAAACCATCTGCTCCGCAACCGCAATCAAAGCCGCATTGTTTTCCGTACGACGGTTTTTTTGCAGAGTTGCAATCGCACTTTGCAATTTGGAACAATTGCAGATATCCGCAAAGACGCTGCCGATCTCCACACTGGAAAGCTGATTGCGATCCCCCAGTAAAAGCAGGCCGGTATCAGGTTTCAAAGCATAAATCAGCATAGCCATCGCCGGCAGGGACAACATCGAAGCCTCATCAATCACCACATAATCCACCTGCAGCGGGTGTTCCCGATGATAATAGGGTCTGGCGGCTTCCGGGCTGTGACCTAGCAGCGAATCGACCGTACGAGCCTGTAATTCCAGAAGCCGCATTTTTACCGGTTCGGGAAGATGCAGCAGTGGCACTCCACTGCTGATCGCCTCCTGCATACGCGCTTTGGCTTTGCCGGTGGGAGCCGCCAGTGCAATCCGGCAATCCGGCTGACGTTGCAAAAGCAGACCAAGGATGACGGCCAGCACCGTTGTTTTGCCCGTACCTGGTCCCCCAGTAATGATGGCAAAGCGTTGTTTCAGAGCCAGCTGTGCAGCAAGCTGCTGATAATCCGGTGTATCCTGGGAGTTCCGAAAATATTCATGTGCCGCCCGGATTTCTTCGAGGCTGTACGGATCCCATTCGTTGAGACCCTTCAGGCTATCCTTGATCCAGGCAGCAATGTCCTGTTCATATTTGAAATATTTATGCAGATAGAGACGCCTGCCGCCATCTTGCCAGACCAGCACAGATTTGCGCTCCGGATCTGCTGAAAACAAGGCCGGGTAATCATCTGCCAAATGGCACACTGCGGCGGCCAGTTCCGAAGCAGACAAGCGCTGCACCGCGGCTTGAAAAACCTTTGCCTGGTCTCCCAATTCCTGGAGGAGACGATTCGCCGTGTTGGCCTGTTGCAGAGTCTGGCGGGTATTATTCAGCCAGATTTCCAGATCGAGACAGCTGTGCCCGGCATTGATCTGGCGCAGCAGCAAAGCCCCCAAGACTCGCAGCCCTGGCTCGTCCTTTTCGGCGATCCGACAGAGGAATCCCCCGAATTCGCGTTCTATTGCGGAAAAAGTCAGAAGGCAGTTTAAAGCATTAAAAAAGGCAGCATCCATTGCGGTAACCTGTTTGAAATAAGGCGGGCATCCGCGACCGCCCCCCAAAAAACGAGCAGCCGAGTAGCAGGACAAGCATACTAACCCGCAGACCAGAGAAAAGGCGGCACCTACTTGGTACCAATCATGCTGAGCAGAGTTTCGATATCCGGGAATGTCGGGCGGCAACTGACAATGCCGCGACCGGGTGATTCCGGATCCACACCGCGCAGAAAGAGGTAGAACACCCCACCAATCTGCTGCTCATACTCCGCGGCGCCGAAATACCCGAGGCGCTGGCGCAAGAATTCAACCAAGGCAGCAGTATACACAAGATACTGCAGCGGATAGCCATGCCTCTGCATTTCCTGCTGCAAACCCGCCCCGGAAAAATTTTCCAGCTGGTAATTGATCACATTGGACTTCCAGTCGATGATGTAGTAGCGTTGCTCTTTACGGAGGAGGAGATCGATGCTTCCGGTCATGGCTCTGCCCAGGCTGCTCTCAAAGACCTGTTGATTTGGCAAGCCGTTGCGGCGCAAAAACTCCTCCTTCAGGCGCAGTTTTTTCTGTTCCGCCAGGCCATAGGTAAATTCCAGTTCATTCAAACGCTCCTTTTTCTTGCATTCCCGGAGCTGAAAGGCAGCTCCGTAGCCCTGTAGCGGTACCAGATCTGCTCTCAGGACTTTGCTTACCATGCCGGCCACCGTTGCCACGTCCTCAGTTGTTGCCGGCAACGAGTACAAGCTCAGCTTTTCATTGCAAATCCGGCGAATTTCATCCTCATCCGCTGCAAAATCCAGGATTTCAAAGATTGCATGCCAGCAAGTGCCGGTTTGTTTCCCAGGGCTGAAAGTGAAAATCGGCGGCAGGTCGGCCCATTCTTCCGGAGTAAGTTTTGTATCACTTGTGGTCTTTCCAAGTTCTTCGTTTCCGGCATCGGCTTCATCGAGGTCTTTCGCGACGGGGAGAAATTGCTCTGTCGTAATTCGATCGGCTTCCGCAGCCTCGGCTTGAACCTGCAGGCGCTGCATCAGAGCCGTAGCACTCAACGTATACCAGTACGGATCAATTTTCTCCGGATGGGGCAGCACTTGCAATTCCATCTCAGGCAGGTCGCATTCTTTCATCCGTTCGCCAAGACTGTTTGTCGCAAGAATTTCTTCTGCGGACTCTGCGGACTCCGGCTCCTGATAATTCAGGCCGAACTCGAGCGCTCCCTGCGGCGAAGGATTTTTCGGCAACGAAGAAACCAGTTTTTCCAAAGATTCCTGGGCTTGTTGACGGCTGCGATCCCGGAAAAGGTAATTGAAAATACTAGCCCCCCCGGTATCGACAAAAACTTTGCAGAAGAATTTCGCACGGGTGATAGCGACATAGTAGAGGCGCAGGCGTTCCTGCATGGCCTCCAATGCGCATTTTTCCTGTTCAAAGCCCAGGGAGGTAATGTCCTTGAGCATTTTCGCAATCCCCTTCCGCTCATAATGGCAAACGAGCTCCTGTCGACTTTTTTTATCATGGATATCCGGCAGAAAGACCAACGGGTATTCCAGACCTTTGCTGTAATGCACAGTGGCCAGGATCACCGCGTCACGGGCATTGGCCAGCCGAATCAAATTTTCATCATCGTCATTGGGGAGATTCTGGCAGAGCCGTTGAAAATGCGTCGCCAGGGCTTCCCGGCTCAGTTTCCGCTCACTTTCCGCGTTACTGATAATCTCCGCCAGATGCAAAAAATCCATTAATGCTCTTTCGCCATCGTCACCGGCGAGCAAATGCAGCATAATCGGCATGTTCTTTGCACCGAGATACTCCATCACCATTGGCAAAAATGATTTGCTTTTCCATTTTTCTGCCAGATCGGAGAGCCAGGACTGAAAATGCAGCAGCAGACCGGAATTCTGTGTATTGCGCAATTCATAGATTTCGTTTGCGCCCAAGCGGTGCAGCGGAGATGCCAACAGTTGGACGATTTTTTGGCTGTCACTGGGATCCAGCACCGCCTGCAGAAAAACACGCATGGTTTTGGCGCTTTCGGAGGCCAGCACATTACTGGTGCCGATACGGACAACCGGGATTCCCGTCCGGCGCAGCACCTTTTCCATGCTCATGGCATGCGAATTATTCCGGAAAAGAACTGCAAAATCACTAAATTTCAGGGGGCTAGGCTCTTCGTTTCCGTTGCCGATCGCCCATTTTCCGCTGCGCAGCATGCCTCCAATTTCCTGGGCAATCGACTGATAGAGAAGTTCCTGCGCGCCTTTGCTTTTCGTAAAGACCAAAGGTTTATCATATTCTCTACCCTTATACAAGAGAGCCGGCTGCGTTTTCTCCGGCCAGGCGACTTCAGGAATCTGCAGTTCAGGATGTGCAAAAGGATGTGGTTGATTAAAGCGGTAGAAGCGATTGATCTCTGCAATGAAAGCCTGGCTGGAGCGATAATTCGTCGTCAGCGTAAAACGGCGCTCTTCGGGCACCTGATTTCTGGCTCGCAGATAGGTGAATACGTCCCCGCCGCGAAAACGGTAGATCGACTGTTTGGGATCCCCAATCAGGAAAAAACCGCCCGTCTCCTGTGCGCCGGCAGCCGCGAAAATCGTGTGAAAAATTGTGAATTGCACGCCATCGGTATCCTGGAATTCATCCACCAATGCGAAGGGGAACTGCTTGCGGATAAGTTGTTGGAGCAATATCCCGCGTTCCGGATCACGGAGGCGTTTTTCCAGTTCATTGAGTAAATCATTGAAGGTCATAAAGCCATCATGGCTCTTTTGTTTGGCTAATTCCGTTTTGACAAATTCCATCGCTTCATAAAAGACCCGGCTGCGGTAATCCTGCAACAAACGGGTCAAACGTCCAAAGATCTCAAAGACGGGATTTTCAAGAATAGTCTTTAGCTTCTGATCATCAATCGGAAGCGTATCGCCTTGTTTTCTCTTGTAGGTCTGCTCCCGCAGTCCGGCAAAGGTCAGATTCTGCAGGAAGGCCAGTGGGACGCCGCCCTGCCCGGTCAGCAATGCTTCCTGATTCGCTTCCCAGCCGGCACGGCTGCCAAGTTTCAGATGCTGCAACAGCGTAGCAAAAACCTTTTCAACCGCTGTTTTATTGCGGGCAATTTCCTGCCGGCAGGCCGCGATTTCTGTCAGGATCAGTTGGCGTTCCGGTGGGATAAACAATTCTCCTTCTTTTTCTGCTTTCCCCCAATAATAATCGACATCATTATCCCGCATGGCGGATTGCAGCTGTTCCATGAAGGTCGCTTTTCCCTGAAAAAAGTTTGGAGCATCGTCGTTTTTTTCGTATTCTGCTCTCTGCCAGACGATATCGAGACTTTCCCAGGCCGCGGTTTCTTCCGGGGTACAGGTATAGAATTCTCTTCGAATAAACTGCTGAATCAGGGCATCGGTTACTTCCGTGGTATCATTAACCAGCTTCATCCCGTAACGGATTCCGCTTTCAAAGGCATTTTCCGTCAACATCCGCTGGCAGAAACTGTGAATCGTCGAAATGGCCGCCTGATCAAAATCCCGCAAGGCATTCTGCAGAAGCAGTGTCGCATTGCGCTGAAATTTTTCTTCACGGCTGAGGTTTTTCGGCCCTTCCACCGGCAGTTGCCAGAAAGGCTCCGATTCCGGCAAGGCCCGGAGTTTGGCTAAGATGGCATCCGTGCGTTCCTGTTCTCCGGGCGGGATGTCCACCTGATTCAGCCGACGGAGCAGGCAGTCGAGCACTTTGCGCAAGCGTTCCTGCAATTCTGCGGTCGCGGCTCGGGTATAGGTCACCACCAGAATCCGAGTGATCGGAACAGCCTTCTCCAAGACAATCCGGGCGACCAGAGTCTGAATGTTATAGGTTTTCCCGGTGCCAGCGCCAGCCTCAATCAAGTTGATGCCGTTTAAGAGACATTGATATGCTGAAAATTCCTTCATCGTGGTCATTCCAAGCTAGGCCAGTTCGCCGAAAAGTTTTTTGGTGATTTCTGCAACGCTCTGTTTGAATTCGTCGCTGGCGAATGTTTCGGGGGTAAAGAGTCTGGCAAACGCGGCATCCTCAAGGCTGTTATCCAGTTTGATTTTGTCCGGATTGGCAAGATCTCCCTGCAGAGGTGCTAGGGGTTTGTCAACCAGGAGCGACAAGGGTTTCTGCAAACCTGAGAAGTACGCATCGGCCAGCAATAGCAATTTTTTCTTTGCCTCTTGGGAGCTTATCGCGACCTTGTCACCCGGCAGCGTAAACGGCTTCTTATCCCAAACAGAAGTATACAGGAAAAGACGCACCGGAATGTCTTCTGCCGCCGTTGCCAGCGCCATCAGGTAGCGCAAATACGCAGCAATCTTGTCCCGGTCTTTCAACTCATCACGATCAGCGCCTTTTTTGAAGCGGCATTCCACAATCGTATGAGCCTCCGGATTCATCTGCAGCGTCCCTTCGAGAATCAGTGTTTCGTTTTGGAACGGCAACTCCAAACGACGGTACACTCTCTGCTGCTCGCCCCAGGCGCGGCGCAACTCCACGTCACTGAACCAGCTGCGTTCGAGAAGCTCCTGGAAAATCTGCCGTCCGGGTTCGCCAGCCGGCAAGACATTTTCTGCCTGCAGCCAACGCAACAAGCTTTCACGCAGCGAGATGCGTTCCGGGGCGTTCAGGGAGGCTTGTTTCTGCAGCTGAGCGAGGTATTTGCTCAAAGCAATTTTTTCCGGTTCAGCCAATTCGATGGGTTCCAGATCACTTTGCTTGCGCTGCAACCATTCACGATTGGGAAAACCCAGCGTCTGAATCAGAAATGTTTCGCTACTGTTCTGGAAGAAACGGATCAGCTGTTCCAGACGCAACAGCGGATTTTTCCGGCTCTGCGGGAGGGGGAAGCCACTCTCCGGCATTCCAGCAGCAAAGTCGGCCAAGTGCGGCAAGTCGCCCGCCGCCAGTTTTTGCGCCACCGGAAAATAGTTGGGATTGTAGGAAAAAAGTCCGCCAGCAGCCAAGTCTTCCGGCTTTCCGTAGCATTCCGGGGCATAGGGATGCAAACGATGCCGGAAAGTCAGCCGGGGAAGCAAATCCGAAGCCTGTTCAGTGCTGTAGTGATCGCTGATATAATCGCGTAATTCTGTGACCGGCAGCGCCGGCGGATACTCTTTCTGGCGCTGATCATCCTGGCCACGATAGAAAATCAGCAACTGTTCTTCCGCAGCCAACAAAGCTTCCAGGAAAAGATAACGGTCTTCCCATTGCCGGGAACGGCGGCAACGCAAACCTGCCTGCGGGATCAGATTGAAACCAAGCAGACTGTCCACACGAGGAAAAACCCCATCATCGAGCCCCAGCAAAACGATGACCCGCCGCGGCACGCTACGCATCGGCTGCAAACTGCAAAACGTAATCTTCCCCGACAGGAACGGATAAGTCCTGACCGGCACCTCCGACACCTCCGACAACAAGCGCTGGATAACGGAAAACGAAACTGGTCCGTTGAAATCTGCCGCAGAAGCGGCTGCAGCAACGCTACGGATGGTCTGCCGCAAAACCGCATAATCTGCAGCAGTGTCATTGTCGGCCTGGAAGAAATCGTCCAGCAGCGCTTCCAGATCGCTTTGCCATTCCGGCATCCGGCGTGCCTGTTGCAACGTTGCGCTGCTGCGGATCAATTTTTCCAGAAATTCACTGAAATTGCCGAGCAGTTCGCGTTCTTCGGCGGAGTTGGCCAAGTTCAGCGGCGGCAAATCCGGCAGAGCGAGGCCTCCGGGATTCCAATCGTCCTGGCTTTCAGTGGGGTTTTCCAGAGCAATTCCGAGCATTAGGCGGTTAATGGCATGCCGCCAGGAAAAAGCATCGAAAGGGATTCCGCAGACCTGTTCGCGGTCTCCGGCATCAATTCCCCAACAAACATAAGCCTGGCGCACCCAGTCCTGCAGCTTTTTCACGGCCCAGTCATCAAGCTTGAAACGTTTGCGCAAAGCATCGGCATCCAACAAGCTAAGCACCCGGCTGCATTCAAAACGGCTGCTGCCAAATTCCAGAATGGACAGAAAAGCCTCCGCTAAACGATTGCTTTTGCGCAGGGAACGATCGCTCAATGCATAATAATTCTTCAGAGGTCCCTGGCTGAAGACCGCTTCAATGGCTGGCACGAAGCCAGCCAGATCCGGAGCCATAACCAGGATGTCATCCGGATACAACTTCTTCTGAGCGGATTGCTGGTTCTGCTGAAAAAGTCGCAGCAGTTGATCATGCAACACTTCGACCTGCCGGAAACGTGTATGACAATTGTGAAAACTCAGGGAATGCTGGTCACTGGAAATTTTCTTTTTTTCGCTTCCTGGTGGAAAGGTTCTCATCTGAACGATATCTGCTTGGAGCTGCCCCAGCAGGGTATTTGGGAAAACACTGCGTTCGGCTCTTTTTTCTTCCTGTTCCGGTTCTTCATAGGAACCTTCCAATTCCATAATTTCCTTGAAAAAATCCTGTCCCTGCAGGCCAAAGGCGCCCAGCAGTGGATTCATTTCAGCGGGATCTTCGACACGAAAGCCTTTGCGACGTTGCCGGGGAATCGGGTGATCCGCCCAGTATTCACTGCAGGGATTATGATAAAAGAAATGCACGTCCGTAGCATTAGCCAGTTGCCGAAGTACGCGAAAATAGGTGGGCGGCATATTACCGATGCCGAAGACAGCAACCGACTCGCGCGGAAGCAGCTGATCCGCAGCGCAGGAAAGAAAATCATGCAAGGCAGCAGCGGAACTGAGCACGGGCTCCCCAGCCAGACTCTGTAGTTTTTGCCATATTTCTGCCTGCCAGCGCACCTGGGGGTCTTCCGGAAGAGTCGTCTGCCATTGTTCCAGCAGTTCCGGCAGATAGACTTGGTATTGGTCAAAAACACCTGCAATGCGGGTTGCCAGTTCATAGCGTCGCAGCTCTGGCTGACTGTCTTCCAATTGCAGGTACGGTTGCAAGGCCTGGCAACTCGGATCACCCTGCTCCATCAACTCCAAAATTCGCCAGGTCATCACCTCGTTGCTAAACAATTCCGGGCGGAACTCCGTCCTGCCCTGCAACTGCCGTCGCAGCTCGTCCGAAATAAAATTATTGACATAAAGAAAATCGACATTGGCAACCACCGCACCCTGACAAGCGGCATACTGCGTCAGCCAAATCCGCATCCCATAGGTCGCCACCACAATCGTTTCGGCCTGCAGCGGATCCACTGGTAGAAAACGACGCCCTTGCCCGGCGCCAAAATAAACACCTGAGCGCCGCAGGCGAATATACTTATCCGCCAAAGCCTGCAAGTTGCTATGCTGATATAAATAAAATGACATGCCGTAAAATACCTTTTATGACAAGCAGATTTCCCGAAACGCCTGCCTTGCCCGAGAACCGCCCCCCCAAAGCAAAATCGTTTCAAGTCATGAGCTACAGGAAAAGGTAGCGCATGAAACTGCTTTTCGCAAATGCATCCCGGACAATACCAGTACACTTCTTGTTTTTGTAATTCATGCTTGCGTCGCTTCAGCGGCTTAGCTTCCCGTTTCCGAATTCTCCACAGAAAGTGACCGGAGCTTCCAGCTCCGGATCCTCCCCGTTCCCGGACAAATCCGTCGGATGCCGCGAGCCTGCAGCACCACACTTTTGACGCCTCTGTTTTTCTGGACGAACACAAAACGCGATAAGGGGATGCCGGCGAGGACGCCTATTGGCGCTAACTTAACCTAAAAAAACTGAAGTTTTGCGCACATTCATTACATAACAATAGCCGCTTTGCATGGTTATCCCAAAAAGCGTATTCTGTTCTAT
>JBAXYW010000132.1:0-9797 GCA_041670605.1 Lentisphaeria bacterium | reverse complement strand
TTTAATCAGGCGTAATGCCTGGGAGATGCCAATGCCTTTGGAAAATCCCGAGGGGTACGGGGAGCAGAGCTCCCTGTATCATTTTTATTCGTTTGTACCCACAAATTCAGGTGAATACCCAAATATTATAACAAGTATGGTGTTCCGGGATCTGATAAAACATTCAAGGTTTTGGCGTGTCCCTCTGCAACAGGAGACTATAAAGGCTGGGAGAACGGGACTTACGGTTGTACCTCTGATTTTGGTATGAATTACTATCCGACAGGGAATGTTAAGGCACGCCTTCCAAATATTAGCCGCGGCAAGTCGTCATTTATTCTTCTTGCGGATGCGAACGATCTGATTTTTGTCAGTGTAAGCACAGGAACAATTACAGCCACAACAGCAGTTATGAGGCATGGCGGCAATACTCTTAACGCAATTTTATATGACGGCAGTGTCCGCAGTATAAAATATTTGACCAGCAATCAGGCGCGATATGGTCTGGATTACCCCAACAACACTTGCGGCACCTTTTAAAATCAAAAAACTAACCTCAAACAGGAATAGAAAAATGAAAAAAAGAATCCTGGCGATTGGCATCATGGCGATTAGCGCTGCATTTGCAAGCGAGCTTGTAATAATCGACAACGGTAAAAGCGATTATGTGATCGCAATACCATTGGCAGCAAGTATTCAGGAACGTTTTGTCGGGAATGAGCTTGCATCGCATTTAGAGAAAATATCGGGGGTAAAACTTGAGATTGCAAAGGAAAACATCCTGCCAACGGGGAAAAAAATAATCTCTATCGGAAACACAAGTTTTTCACAGAAAGCAGGCATCGACCAGAGTACGCTTCAAGATGAGGAAATAATCATCCGCACGACAAGTGAAGAGAATCTGATATTAAGCGGAGGACGGCTTCGCGGCACAATGTACGCTGTTTATGATTTCCTCGAGAAGCAACTGGGATGTCATTGGTTTGATGAATATACTTTTGAAATCCCAAAGAAAGAGCGAATCGCCATTCCCGAGTTAAACCTTCAATATCATCCGTACTTTATGTTTCGGCGTATTTCTGCAAGTATTGCCGTAGATCAGACAACATGGAAAATATTCATCTTACGTAATCAAGGCTCAGATGGTCCATATCTTTGCGGATACGACGCAATAGGCGGCCCAACTGCATGTCATTCGTTCTGGCACTATGCAAAAAACTTTCCGAAAGATGATATTGAGTTTTACTCTATGGATGAAAAAGGAGTACGTCAGAAACCTGCCGGATCATCTGGACCCGATTTCTGTTTAAGCAATTCAAAAGTCGTGAAAAATGTTACTGACAGCCTGAAAATCAATATTTTGAAAGACAGGAAGCGTTATGCAACCTATGGATTCCCGCCTCCACCTATTTATGACATAAGTCAGAATGACGGGTCGCAAAAGTATTTCTGTCTCTGCCCTTCCTGCCAAGAAATTGTCAAAAAGCATGGTGCCCAAAGTGGGCTTCTGCTACATTTTATTAATCAGATTGCCGACAATATTAAAGATGAATTTCCCGATGTGTATATTCAAACGTTTGCATATAATCAAGGCGAGGACCTGCCTAAGGACATCGTTCCTCGTGAGAATGTTTTCATCAGATACTGCACTACTACCGACATCTTCGGGGCACCGTTTGCTGCCTCCGCTAACAAGCCCTTACAAAAACAACTGGAAGGTTGGAGCCGCATCAGTGAAAATATCGGCATTTGGATGTATACCTATTTTTTCCTAGACCCGTTTGCCATGCCGTATGTTTCCGCCAACCAGTTCGGGAGAGATTTCAAGTATCTCGCAGCTAACAATGTAAAGACGATCTATATGGAAAATCATGAGTATTACAAGCTTTCGTTTTTTGCTCTTCAACGCTGGCTGGCATATCAACTGATGCAGGATCCGCAACGCGATGCAGATAAGCTGATAAAAACTTTCATGGATGGTTATTACGGCGGCGGTAGCAAGGCTATAATGAAATACTATGATTACCTTGTTGAACTACAACCCCAATTGACATACAATATATTTTCAAAGGAAGCTAAAACAACGACAAGACCCTATCTAACGGCAGAATTTTTCAGGAAAGTAGATACTCTTTTTGAAGAAGCTGAAAAAGCCTGCGAACCGAGTTCGCGACAGCTTATGAATATACACAGGGAGCGGGCAATTGTCGATTCCGCATATCTGAATCTCAGAGAAAAACTGAAATATTTACCGCTGGATGAAAATATTGTTCTTGACCGCTATGAAAAATACCGTATGGAACTGCTGGATACACTGGTTCCAAAAGACAAAAGAAACAGTATCCTGGCAAAAATTGCGAACGACGTACGAAAACTTAGATTCGGCAAGGAAATAGCGAAAGCGATGAAAGAACCGCCTGGCGAAACGTCTATTCCAGAGGTTAAAGATAATGACTGGAACAAAGCCAGAGTAATAAAAAACTGGAGCGAAAATTATGGACTGCCCTCTAATAGAAAACTGACTGCAAGACTGATGCATGATGAGAAGGATTTAAAAATACGTCTGGAGGAAAACAATATCGGTCGTCAGCTTTATGACGGCCCTGGCGAGGTATGGAGCGGAGACGACTGGGAACTGCATTTTACAGGAAATCCTGCAAAAGGCAATTTGCGAATGATCGCAATAAGTCCACGAAAGGGAAGCCGGGCTTTGGAAGTAGGCCGCAAGCCTGGCGGAATGCCTGATGGCAAGACTTCAGCCCTGACCGAATATGCCACAAAAGTTGATTCAAAAATTGAAGGTGATTCATGGATCGTTAATGTTGTAATTCCTCTTGATAGACTGATACCGGGAGGCGCGGTTAAAGCAGGAGGGAAAATTTATATGAATATATTCAGAGGTGCGGTTCAGCTGGGATCTGCACAAGCATGGAGTCCGACATTTCAGGATTCTTTCCACATACCGTGGCGGCTTGGAAAAGTGTGGATTCTTCCATATCCCCAAAAAGGTAATTAAACATGACTACAATTGACATTGAATGGAAACATACATGCGGAACCGTCCGTCCCCTGCATGGAATGAATCTGGGAGCACCCATCACAAATATGGCGACCTCCACAAGTATTTCAAAATCTCTTTCTTGCCTGGAAGTGCCTCTGACGAGGATGCACGACTGCCCGCTCAATAATCCAGGAATGAGACTGGTAGATATTCCTTGTATATTTCCCTTTTTTGATGCAGACCCGTCAAAACCGGAAAATTATTATTTTTCCCAAACAGATGATTACCTGAAAAATTGTCTTGAATACGGAACAAAAATAATGTACCGGCTGGGAGTCTCTATTGAACACAGCCGAAATCATTATTGGACAAAGCCTCCTGAAGACTATAAAAAATGGGCTGAAATATGCGCGCAAATAATTCGTCATTACAATGAAGGATGGGCAAACGGCTTCCACTGGAATATTGAGTATTGGGAAATCTGGAATGAAGCCGACACGGAATTACCTCAGCTTTGGGACGGAACATGGTCTGAATTCATAAATTTCTATATTGAGACTTCTCTGATTTTAAAAAACCATTTTCCCCACTTAAAAATAGGCGGGCCGTCGATGGCAAAACTCAACACCGGAAATGGGAAAGCTGCAAGGGAATTTCTTGAAGGTTGCCACAATGCCGGGGCTCCACTCGACTTTTTCTCTTGGCATCAATACAGCGATAAGCCGCATAAAATCATTAAGAGCCCCGCCCAAGCAAAGGCTTTGCTTGAAGAATTTGGGTACGGTTCGACAGAACTTCACTTGACGGAATGGCACTATCATCTTGGCTGGGGCAGCGATTGCGACAAACCAAGGGCAAAACTATTGGGCCAGATGATGGTAGGACCTGATTCTGCAGCCTATCTTGCGGCAGTCCTTATCGGCTGGCAAGATACTCCATTGACAATGGGACATTATTATACCGGTTCAAGTTCCAGCAGCGGATATGCCTTGTTTGAACCACTCGGAATACCAACCTGTGGCTATTACGCTTTTGAGTATTTCAACCGTTTGGTACGGCAATCCAAACGTATCCAAACTTCTTCTTCAGACCCGGATACCTACGTCATTGCCACAAGAAACGACAACAGCATGCTGGTATTGGCTTCTTCCTTTAAAACCGAACAAGGGGAAGTCCAGTTTAATTTTGAAGGGCTGAATATCGTTGCGGATAAATGTAAAATACATATTATAGATTTTGAAGGTGTTCCCAAAGTAATTACCAAGGAAATAACATTCGGCAAAAACTCCATCGCTATTGAAAAAACTAGCGGTTCAGCTTTATTATTAGTAGAATATAATGTTTAAAAAAAGTTTTTATATAGGCGGTGCCGGGAACCAACTATGCCGCAAAGAATTTTCCTTGCTGGAAAAAGCCGGGTCGGCGAAAATTCGAATTGTCGCCGACCCGCATACTTATGCCAAAGAATATTGGCAGAAACTTAGGAACGACGGCCATGACGGAGGATGGCTCCTGGGTGGAAGTTTCCTGAAATACCGTATTTTTGTCAATGGCAGATTAATCGGCGCTGGCCCGGCACGCCCAGTCGATGACGGGATTCCGCCAATACATTGCTTTGACGTTGATTTACGGCAAGGTAAAAATGTCATAGGAGTTTTTTCCCGCGGTGAAAAAAAGGGATTCGCGCTCCAACTTCACGCAGAGTTGCCCAATGGTGAAAAAATCGAACTACATTCCAATGAAACATGGAAGATGTTGAACATGGATCGGTGTTATAGTCCGGTTTGCTGGGAAAGGCAGAATATTGAGCAATTCTTCAAAGGCTGCGCGGGACCCGGCGAATGGGCTGAACATATTGACGGAACAAAATACCCGTTCGGCTGGAATGATGTCGGATTCAATGATGAAAAATGGGATAATGTTTCCGTTTTCGACCCGGTCACTGAACATTTGGATACACGGGAAGTACGGAATTATAAAATCGCCAAAATCAGTCCGGCCAATATTACCAAGATTGATAAGCAAAGCTGGCTGATTGATTTCGGACAGGAATATATCGGCGGAATTGAATTGACCGGCCCGGAACATGGCGGAAGTATTGAACTGCGCCTGGGCGAAGAATTAATGTCGGACAATCATGTTCGTTATCAAATGCGCACAGAAAATTGTTACCAGGAAATCTGGCGCTTCCCCAATGGCGGACGGACTTTAAGCCATTTTGGATTACGCAGCTTTCGCTTTCTCGAATTAATCGGCTATGCTGATAAATTAGAAAACGAGATGGTCAATATTATTTCAGTGACAACCCCGTTTAACAGCAACGAATCATCATTTTCCTGTTCAAACAGTGAATTGAAAAAGGTATGGGAATTATGTAAAAATACCGTCGCATTTACCACCATGGATGTCTATAACGACTGTTTTTCCCGCGAACGTACTGCCTATGAAGCGGATAGTTACGTTAACATGCGGTCGCATTTTGCGGTCGGGAGCAATACAGCAACCGCGAAACGCACCATTGAATATCTGGTGACGCATCCAAACTGGCCGTGCGAATGGCAGCAATTTATGATTCCATTGTTTTATGAATACACGATACATACTGGTGATTTGGGATTTGTAGAGCAACACTATCAAAAATTGCAGGATCAATATGCATTTGCCAATTTAATAAGCAATGGTTTGATACGTAAATTTCCACTGGAAATAATTATTGATTGGCCCGCTTCATGTCAGGACAATTATGATTTTGGGGATTTCTGCGGCGTACCCAATGCCTTCCTATATTGGAACCTAGTATTGCTGTCAAAATTAGCCGCCATACTTGGCAAAACCGTTGAACAAACTGAATTCATAGTACTTGCAAAACAGGTCAAAACGGCTTTCAATCATAAATTATTTGATACTGAAACGCGTTTGTATATCGATTCGGAGAACTCAAAACACAGCTCATTTCATGTAAATATGTTCGCGTTGCGTTTTGGCTTGGTGCCCGAGGAACGTATCGAAAAATGTCTGGATTTTATCATCGGCAAAGGCATGGTTTGCAGTGTTTATGGTGCACAGTTTTACCTAGATGCCCTGTTTATGTATAATCGGGCGTCAGAAGCCGTGGCGTTGATGACTGCCAATAATGACGCAAGTTGGCTGGGGATGATTCATCGTGGAGCAACAATCACCACCGAATCATGGAATCCGGCGCAAAAAGCGAATATGAGCTGGGCTCATCCTTGGGCAGCATCTCCCGCCAACATAATCGTTCGGCATCTATTCGGTTTACGCCCAACGGCTCCCGGCTGGTGCAAATATGAATTCAATCCCCGACCAGGCGGAATAACTTCAGCAAAAATAAAAATTCATACTCCGTGCGGAACATTAAGAGCCAGTTTCAGACATGATAGTGGCGGGCGGCTCATTAAGGAGATAATTGCCGATAATGATTCTGCTGTTAAAGCCTCAGACTCCCACCCTGTCACCACAGTATTAACTTTGTGAAAACATCCACAAAGTTAATTTATACCAGTTTCGGGCAAAAATCTCCGTATGACTAGATTGCGATGGCGGGAGAGCAATCCGCATATAGCAAGGAAACTAACCATGCAAAGCATGGAAAGAAAAAAACGATTTTCGAAAAAAACCATGCCCAAATGAAGTTTTGTTGATTAAAGTGTACGCTTTAAACGACCTTCAAGTTAATATCCCAGAGCCTTCTGCAACTCCTGTTGAAATTCCTTCAAATCCTTCTGGCTCGGCTGGCCGGAACCCTCGGCAGGATTGAAGCCAAGGCGCCCCATATTATCCACATACCAGTCCCCCTTGGCTCCTGAAGAAAACTCCACATCACCACTGAGAGCAGCGCCTGGCCGCACCAGTTTGCTGACTGTCACCTTGGTTTTGCCTCCTCCGTCCGGAGCCAAGTCGTCTTCCGGAGCTTCATCCAGATCGGCTTCGCCTTCACCTTCACCATCCTCCCAGGCGTCTTCCGGCTGGGGTGTTGCACTATTCTCGTCCTCAATCTCCAGTTTTTTGACCGGGGCGGGTTTATCCTGTTTTTTCCAGTCCACGTCCAATTCGGCAGCGATCATCCGCAAGTCCAAATAGGTCATACGGATGGCGAATTGCTCTTCCAACCCCTTTTGCACATCGGAAAGCGACATTCCCTGATTGAGACTTTTCAAGATAAAGGCATCTCGTTCTTTATTTTCCATCATACACCTCGTTATTTAAACAATTGGCAGACTGGCGGCAGCGGCAGCTTGTCCATGCCGTTTTTCACGTTCATCCGGCTCGTAAAAGTGCAGATCGGCCAATTCGGGAAACTCGGCTTTCAGTACCCTGCGCGCTTCCGACAGGATAATTTCGCCGCCTTTCCCGCTGACCACCCGCCCGAGCACTTCCAAATGGCGAACCGGCTTGTAAAAATCGCAGAAATGCGCCACCGAATAGCCGAAATAAACTCCAATGGTTTCATAAATACGGCGAGCACGTTCATCATTGGCAGCCAGCAATTCCTGCACCCGTTTCAAGCGTAAAGGCAAAGCATCCAGCGGCAGATCCGGCATCTCAATTCCAGCAATCGGGATCAGCCGACCAACCGCCTGCTGCGAGAAATAGTTGGCACCGACTCCAAAATCACGCGACCATTCATCGACAGCCGCGTTCGAATTATAATCTACCGGAGCAAAAGCGAGCTCATTCATCCAACCTGTGATTTTCATATTACTGTCGACGTAGCCGCCCGCCAGTGAAGATCCCATAGCCAAACCCAGCACAGCACCATCCTGCAGAGAAATCGCTCCAGCCAGCGCCGTGACATCCCCATCATTTTCCAAACGCAGAGGAATGCCCCATTTCTTTTCAAGATTTTTGAAAAGCGGAGCGGCTTCCGCATCGAAACGTTCACGCGGAGTAATACCACGGAACAGGGAGGCCACCCGTACGCGTCCATCCACATACACACCAGCAGAACTGCCGCCGATCGCTTCCACTCGAGCCGAGGGATCGATTACCTTGACCGCCTTTTCAGCTTCCCGTAAAATCCAATCGATGTTTTCAAAATGCCAGTTAATGTCTTTTTGCGGTTTCGGATCCCAGACATATTCTTCACTCAACACGGGTTCGCCATCGGCCTTAAGCGCCAGTTTACCGTCTTTAACCACTGCGACTTTACGGTCACTGGCGCCGAGGTCGAAGCCGATGCGCCAGCCCTTCCAGTCCATAACCACAGCACTACCGACGCCGTCATTGACTTCCGGAACATCGGCTGGGGTCGGCGCATGAATGATGCACATTTCCTTTTCGTAAGTCTGGTCTCCCCAGAACTCGGCATCGAAACGACGGCAGCCCGTATCGCAATAACAGGCCTGCAGATAATGCACCAGCTCAGACGGTCCATGAATAGTCACTTTCCAGCCCCCGAATTGCCAGAGCAGGAATTTCAATATTCTTTCCACATAAAAATAATTGGCTGCTGCCCGCGGATGCCTGGGATCAAAGACTTTACTGTCAAAACGGGATGTCCGCCCATGATCGCGTTCCACAGCCACTAAAAACGGAACTCCTGCCCCAGAAGCCTCGATCTCAGCAAGAAAAGCACGATTCGCCAGAACCGGTGGCCGAAAATCGGGATCCAATACGGGAACAATATTCGGTTTAATCAGTTTGAATTGGGATTTCATTTTTTCTCCTTTTTGGGGTCTGATTTGCTATGCTGAAACCGAACAACAATATTCTGCTTGGTATTTTGCCACGATCGCTTCCATAGCTGCACTCTGTTCTTCCATTTGGCGGACCAGTTCAAACTGGGTACGACAGCGATCCAAATTATGCCCATCCCGATGAACCTTAAAATAAACATCCCCTTCCAGATAATCGGTAAGAAAACGCAAGCCGATTTCAAAGGTGATCAGACGTCCAGAAAAAGCCAGAAGCTGAATTTCTTCCGGCGTCAGAAAATCCCCGGCGCTTTCCAGGTAACCGCGCACCAATTCACTGAAATATTCCAAAGAAAAACGCACTTTACTCAAATCTTTCTCATCTTCGGCAGCATTCACCGTCGAGGTACGAACTTCATCACCGAAATCATACAGCATAGACCCCTGCATGACCGTATCCAGATCGATCACACAGATCCCTTTACCATCGCCGTCATCCAACATCACATTGTTGATCTTGGTATCATTATGAGTGACCCGGGACGGCAACTTGCCACTGGCCAAAAGATCCACAACCAGCGAAGTGCTATCCTTGCGAGCTAATACAAACTCAATCTCGGCTTTCGCCAAAGCCGCACGCTGCAACGAATCCGCTTCCAGTACTTGCAAAAATTTTTCAAAGCGCTTTGCCGTATTGTGGAAATTCGGAATCACTTCATACAATGGGGCGCCCGGCAGATCCTGCAACATGCTTTGGAATCTTCCAAAGGCCTTGGCTGCTTCATAGGCTTGGCTGGGCGAAGACACAAAATCCACGGTTCTGGCATTTTCCACAAAGACATACGCCCGCCAGTAATTTCCATCGGAGTCCAAGTAATACGGTTTATCGTCCAGAGTATAAACCACACAAAGAGCTTCCCGACTATAATCACTGCCAGAAATCGCCTCAATCTTTTTCCGGAGGTGTTTCGTCACTCGTTCGATATTACTCATCATTTCCGGAATATTCGGAAAAACCTTGTGATTAATCCGTTGGATAATGTAGTAAAGTTCGCAACCACCCTGTTCAACCGTCAAACGATAGGTATCATTAATATGACCAGTTCCCCAGAGTTCAGCATCTTTGAGTACCCCACGAAAACGGAAAAAAGGCACAATTTTAT
>JBAXYW010000131.1:0-9805 GCA_041670605.1 Lentisphaeria bacterium | reverse complement strand
GAAGCCGGATGCCTTCCGGTTCCGATTTCTGCAGGATCTCCATTTGTGCTTCTTGGGGATGGACGACGAATTGGTGTTGTCTCTGGGCAGGCATGCCTTGATATTGCCCCTGACGTGCTGTAATTTCAATTTCGAAGCCTTTTTCTTTTTGGCGGCCAGAGACTTGTGTCAAAGCTTGTTTTCCCTGTTGATATTCAAAACTGATACCGTCATCTTCATAAAGGGTATAATCAAAATTGGTGCCTGGATAAAGATGCCAGATCAAGCATTCCGGGGTGATTGTTCCGACATAGGGACTGGGATTCTGCATGGGAATAGCGGCACCGGCCCGGACAAAAAGACAGCCGCCGCGGTCGGCAGGATAGGTTGCCGGAATCCAGGCCGGCCCCTCCCAAAGTTTGTCAGTCCAGAAATCATACCAGAAACCCGGTGGCAAAAAGAGACGTTCTGCAAAGGCTGAAAGCAAGAGAGACGGCCCGAAGAAATATTGCTGCAAACACTCTTCGCTTTCGGGTAAATCCGGATAAATCAACGGCATTGCCCGCATGATCGGCATACCACTGCAATGAGCTTCATAGGCGGCCGAATAAATGTAGGGAATCAGGCGATGCCTTAACAAAGCATAATCTTTGTATATTTTTAGCAATTCATCTCCAAGGAACCAGGGCTGATTATACATGTGCCAGGAAAACCCCTGAGCCAGCGCTTGGAAAAATCCGTAATGGATCCCTTCCCGGTTGTGCACCTGCATGTCAGTGCAGACATTGGATTGTCCGCTTAAACCGAGATTTAACAGGCCGGGTACGGTTTTGGCACCACCACCGGTATCACCGGCCCAGATGGCGGCATAATGCTGGATGCCGGCATGACCGCTCGGAGTAAAAATTTGTGCTCGTCGTCCGGTATGGTCACTAAATCCTTGACTCATCTGTCGACCCAGCAACAGAGGATAGAGATTATGCATTTCAGCATCCGTCATCCCATTTTTCCAGAGCCGATCCGGATGCGCAGCAATCTGGTTGGAGCCATCCATTTTAAAAGCATCCGCGCCATCATCGACAAAGGGGCGCAAATGTTCAAACCAAGACTCGCCTGATTTTGTCAACTTATCTTGGTACACCGGGAAAAAATGTGGGTCTTTGAACAGATCGTCTTCCAGTGTTGTGCTGGTAGCGTCTTTCTCGGGCATGACAAGAGAACTGGCCAACTGTTGTTTACAGCACAGTTCTTCATATTCGCTGAGATCATAATCGCAACAAAGCCAGAGGCTCAATTTGAAGCCCATGCGATGCAGCGCATGGCTGAAAGTACCATACTCTTTTCCCTTTAGCCAAGCCGGGATATGAAAGCGCTCTTGGCTCCATTGTTTTTCGGTAGAGAAATCATATCTTTTTTCCATCCAATCCGGTTCCAATCCGATGACATCACAAGGTATGCCTTGGCGCCGGAATTCATAGGCTTCATACAGGACATCCCGGGCTCGGACGCCGCGTTCGTCACAGACATACGTCATACCGTAACTCCATCTGGGCAACAGATACGAAGGTCCGGTCAGTTCAACATAGCGCTGCAGCAGTTCAGGAATGGTTTTACCAACAAATAGAAAACATTCCAACAGACCTTGTTCTGAAGAGAAACACAGTTGCTCCGGATTTGCGACTCCGCCATCAAATCGATGAATCCAGGTACTATTCAGATACAGTGCCCAGCCCCGGGTACAGCTGAGAAAAGGAATTGGAGTATAAGCACTGACATTGAGGATTGCCATCCGGTTCTGGTGTCCACGTTTATTCAGTCGGTCACGGGTTTCATCCCCCAAGCCATAAAGACGATCTTCCGGCTGCAGACGCAAGGCCAATTCAAAGCCCTGATCCTGATCACCATGGGGAGGCTTGGCACTCTGCAACAGCATACTGCCGTCATTGCGCCGCAATTCGAAATTACCGTCCTGCAGTTTTATCGTCAGGCTGGCCTGTGTCGTCTGTAAACAGCATTCGTCCGGCTGGTCTTGGCGTTGTACAGCACACTCGGGCCACTCCAGCTTGAGAAACCGATAACGTTGCATCCCACCAGGCTGAAAGCGATCACTACGGTCATAGCGTAAACGGAAAAGATCCGGAGCTAGAACATCAATTAGCAAACGACTTTGATCATGCAATTTCATTTCATACAATGACATGACGAAACTCTCCTATTTAATTATGGATGCTGGTACAAAACATTTTCTGCCTGCAAGTGAATGGTGACGATTTTTTTAGCATTTGTCTTTCCAGACATCAGCATTCTTGTCTTTGACATCGTCAAGAGTTTTCAACTGATTTTGAACAAAGAGACCATTCATTGTACCCGTGATGGGCTCGATCAATTGGGCATTGTCAACATCCCCTTCGACAAAGCAAACGGCCTTGTATTCGCTGGTGTACATCTTACCCCCTGTCACGTTGCAGTATGATGATCATTTCCTCGCGATCTCCACCGATGAGCACTCTTATCTTTGCTGTGGCAGTCGTTACCACTTCCCAGCCCTGCTGTGCATAAGCGTTTAACGCCTCTTCTACCTTTTCAGGATCGAATTTGCCGCTAAACCACTTGTCCTTCTGCGTTAGTACCTTGTACTCCTTCATCTCCGATTCCTTTTCTGTTTGCTTGTGCGAATTTCGCGAGTGAGCGACCCAAGTGTGCTACACCTTCCCCTGCGTGTTGGAGTGCTTCGGAGAACAAAAAAAACGATATTTTTTTTTGTGGTAAAGGCAGTTGCGGACTTACTCGGTTATTTGATTTCTATAGCCGGTATAAAACAGGAAGATTTCCAAAGGAAATGCGGGGTATCCATTTTCTCGATGACCTGATGATCCCTGTAAATGGTAAAATGGTCGATTAGACCACGTTCTTCTGAAATCGCGCGAACATCAAGGGTGTCTTCTGAGACGCTTACGACAAATGCGGAAGACTGAATACCTGATGGAGGGACAATCTCTTTGAGCACATCAGGCCCATCGGTTGTGATGAGCGGAAAAGAATACTGATCTGGAGTCACAACCGGCTGTGGAGGCGGATGGATGGAAGCACATTCCGCTTTGAATGGCACGCTTCGGATGTAATGGTGGATATGTCCGCAAATCCAGAGGTGAAGGGGAACCTGGGGGTTTTCCCCGCGAAAGAACTCATCCGTCAGAAAACGCATATTTCGTCCGAGAAAATCGAACTGGTCGATGTGCGCGTGGGAAGCCCCATGCGCGAGAACGATCCGGAAAGGGGCATCGAGGAACGCCGGGCTGGAAACGGTTTCGCGGATGAACTGCTTTTCCTCCTCGAGAAACTCTCTGTCAAGATTCCAGCGGAAAGCAGGATTATCCGGACCGGAAGGTTGGTCAGACCAGGAATCCAGTGCGAGAAAGGCCGCCGGACCTTGGCGAAATTGGCTGTAACTGGTTCCGAAAGGCGTTCCGAAGAACTGGTTCCAGCGGGAACTTTCCTGTCCCCGGAGCTCATGATTTCCGCGTAGAAAGACGACTGGGCGGGAAGAGGCTCCCAATTCGCACAGCAGATTCACATGATCCTCCAGAATGTCCTGTTCGAAATGATTGATTTCTCCGCACATATCTCCGAGCATAACGACAAAATCGCATTCCGCGGCTGCACAGAGCTCATGATATTTACGAATCAGAAATTGACGTTTCAATGGAACAAATTGAAGATCAGCAAGCACCATGAACGAATATTGTTTCCGGGACGGGTCGAAAACCGTGAAAGAAGCGGAACGCTTTTCCTCTTTCCCGCTTTCCTCTTCGAAAGCTCCCACTTGGTAATCATAATGGGCACCAGGAAGCAATCCACTTAAATGAAAAACATGACAGGTTTCATCTCGGGTGATTTGGCCTCCCTTGCTTTGGAAAACTTTTTTCCATGGTTCACCGGAAGTTCTTCTGAATTCAAGAGATGCGATACTGGGGCGGGTCGTTGTGAACCCGACCGTAATACGGCCTATGTCCGGATTCGTTAGCCAAGGACCGCAGGAAATCAGGGGCTTATTCATATTGTGACAACGTCCTTTTCTGTATGATTTTCAATGCGGTTTTAGCGTTGACACAGCGAAGTCCGAGTTCTTCCGTAAAAGCATATACTTCAGGCAGGTTGCTGGAAACTTCTGCTGGCGCATGCGCATCTGATCCAATGACGCAAGGGACATCGAATTCGGCAGCCAGTTCCCAGAAAGGTTGCCACGGATAGGGATGGCGGATTCCCTCCGGATAGCTCAATTCTGCTTTTCGGAAACCGTATGCGTTGACTTCCAATGGGATATTCAGGGAAGAAGCGGCCTGCACTACTTCACGAAAAAGGGTTTTCACTTCGGGGGTCCAGCGGTCGATCGAACCCGCAACCATATCTGGATGCGTAATGAATTCAACCAGTCCGCTTTCCATCAGAAAAATCGTTTTTTCTGTGAAGAGGCGTATAACTTCAAGAGGGTGATGCGCCCCGGCTCCCGCCCAGATGCATTGGCCGTCTTTGTCATGCACGAAGTGAACCCCGCCTGATAGAAAATCAAGTTCAAATCGTTCTTTCAATTCCTCCCGGTAGAATGCCGGGGGGAAATCCGGGTCAAGGTCGATTTCAAGGCCGGAAAGGATTTCCAATGCAGGAAATGTTTGGCGGGCGTCTTTCAGCCATTGGCAGTACAGCTCCAGTTGAGCGTAATCCATACGTGTGTTGTTATAACGGTTGTCCGGAAAAGGGGAATGTTCCGAGAACCCAAGAATGTTGAGACCAGTTTTCAATGCTTCTGCACAGAAGTCTGGAACCATGCCTTCCCCATGTTTGCAGAGGCAGGTATGGGTATGAAGATTGACTTGACGGTTATTCATGATCCGAGTTCTCCGTATTGATTTCAATATTGGTATGGAGTTTTCCACACCTTGCTCCAATCGAAACGGTTCCTTTCCTTCCGGAATGAACCGTTAGCATGGCGTGCCCATTGAACAGCTTTACTTTTTGCTTTCGGAACGGTAAGGTGGAACGGCTGTCCCCATTATCCAATCCGATCAACTTGCCGCCCGTGATTTCAACTTCCATTTCAGCATTGGAATTTTCGATGGAGTTCCCGAAGGCATCCGTGAGAAAAAGTTCTGTGAAGATCAGTTTTCCTTTCCGGGGAATCGACTCTGTTTCGCAGACGATTTTGATGATCGCCGGCTTCTCCGCCGTAACTCTGCGTGCCCGCGCGATTTCTTTTCCGTTCCGGTCATAAGCGATGGCCTCGAGTATTCCCGGCAGAAAAGTGACCTCTTTCCAAACAAGTCTTGGAGATGTTTTCCGTTCATACGTTCCAAGAGAATTTCCATTGAGAAACAGTTCAACAGTGGAACAGGAGGTAAAAACATGTACCGGAATGCGGTCTCCCTGTTTCCAGTTCCAGTGTGGGAGGATATGAAGAACTTCCGGCGTTCCCTCGACATGCCATTGAGCGGCATAGAGCCAGGCACGGTCCTTTGGTAGGCCGGCTAGGTCGAACAGCCCAAAGCAGGAACTGCGGCTGGGCCATGTATAAGGTACCGGTTCTCCCAGATAATCAAAGGCGCACCATGCGAATTCTCCGAGGAGCCATGGATGCTGTTTCTGCGCTTCAAAACTATTTTCGCTCAAATTGCTCCAGGACGCATATTCGACCGCATAAGCGGAACTGTATCCTGTTTCTCTTCGAATATCGCCTTCCCTTACCGGAAAACAATATTCTCCTCTTGTGGAGAAAACCGCCGAGGTTTCTAGACCAAACTGCGATTTGCATGGGAATCTTTCGTGCAGTAGTCCATACAACTGCGGCTGATAATTCCAGCCGATCACATCGAGCTCGTCTGCAAAAGCATGAAGTGCTGGGGAGTCTTCTGTCCGCTGATGGTTGATTGAGGCGGTAACCCTTCTGGATGGATCTTCTTGATGACAGATTTTTACCAGTTTTGCGGCAATTTGTCCTCCCTCGGGTATGATTTCATCTGGGATTTCGTTGCCGATGCTCCACAGCGCCACGCACGGATGGTTCCGATCCCGACAAAGAAAATCCCGGAGATCCCGTTCGTGCCATGCCAAAAATTCGCGGTGGTAATCTCCGGGTGTCTTGGCCGTGATCCACATATCGAAGGCTTCATTGACTATGAGAAATCCCAACGCATCGCAGAGGTCGAGGAATTTTGGGTCGGGCGGGTTGTGACTGGTTCGAATCGCATTACATCCGATGCTTTTCAATTTCTTGAGTCGCCACGCCATGGTGGAAGCATGGAATGCGCTGCCGAATACCCCCAAGTCGTGATGCATGCACAATCCCCTGAATTTATAGGGATACCCATTGAGTTTCATACCGGTATCAGGATCAAACGCGAGGGTTCTGAACCCATATTGGAACCTGAGTACATCATTTTTCGTCGAAACCTCAACCGTATAAAGATTTGGAGTTTCCGGACTCCACAGTTCAATATCCTTCAAAGAAAGTTCCGCTCCTCCAGAAATCAGACGTCTGTCGTTCCGGAAAATGGAAACGCGAAGTTTTTCCTTGGGTATCCCCTCAGCGGAAACCGACAAGACCGCTGTTTTTTTCACCAGATCAAGGACTTCGCTTTCGAGGCGGACTCCGGAATAGGTGAAATGCTCTTTTTCAAGAGAAACAAGCCGGACTTCACGGTAAATGCCGCCACCAGTATACCAGCGGGAGGAATACAGCGGATTTTCCACACGGATCACGATCCGGTTGGAAACTTTTCCGAAATGCAGAAAATCCGTAATGTTGAGCGCAAACGAAAAATATCCGGAGGCACGTCCGCCAGCGTATTGCCCATTCACGTACACCTTGGAATGGCTCATGATGCCGTCGAATTCCAACCTGAAAATCCGTCCAGCTTCCGTTTCTGGAAGGGAAAAATCATGCACATAAATTCCACATCCTCCGGACGGAAGAGCCCCCGTTGCGTTGCCCGGGGAAACGGATAAGCCGTTGTTGAGGTTGAGGAGTGGTTCGTTCCAGCCGTCAAAAGGCCCCGCAATCGCCCAGTCATGAGGCAAGCTGACTTTTTCCCAATCATTAAGAGGTTCTGCAAAGGGGAGGGAGATGTCTCCGCGTTTGAACCGCCACGCTTTTTCTAAAATATCAGTTTTTCTCATTCGTTAATTTGCTTGTTAAAAGAGGAAGGACGGGAGGTCCATTTGATGAGGCGTATGAGTCCTTGGCCTTTAAACAAAAGTAAAAGACCAATTGTCATGCCCAGAAGAGGGGCAATAAGTGGAATCCAACTTTGCGAGAAAATCGTAGGCAAAGGAATTGAGTATTCTGGCCAAAGCGTATGAATCAGAGCAAGAACAAGGCTTTGCACAAAAGGCGGCGCCCAATTTACAATGGCATAGACTCCAAGACATTGAAACGCAAAAGTTTGAAAAGATTCCGACGTAATCACGGAGAGAGTACTTTCTTCGGGAAGATCACGGACAAAGAAACGGGCAAGGCTTTTCGTCCGAAATAGCAGAAACCAGCTCAAACATAGATAAAGTATGGATGTCAACAAGACGATACCGGTTCCCAAAAACGTCGAAATGCTCCCGCAACCTTCATTGTGCCCAGGCAGGAACTGTAGGCCCATTTGGATCAGGCTGAACCATACTGGGATGAAAGATAGAAAACGCAACAATAAATAAACTCCAAGTGCCTTCAGCAGAATCGTTGCAATTGCGTAATTTTTCATGGCTACGTAACAATTTTAATTTTTCTGAGTTCTTGACCTGCAAAGGCGATGTATGTCTTTGTAGGTCTGCCGGGGTTCATCAAGTGCAATCAACTGTTTTATATGGCAAATTTCGGCAATTCACTTTTACACTTTACGAAAAATAGTTCAACACAATAGGAAGTCAAGCAAAAAATCATAAAACCTTGAAGACCGAGACGCTCCTGTTATTCTAAAACAGTTTTTTTTTAACCCACAGCAAAAAACGTGATTCTATTTTGGCATTTACATTAGCGATTTGTGATGAGTTGTAGCAGAGAGCTCGGTACGCTCAAGTAAGATATTGAAAGATTAAAAAGCTGGAATCCATACGTATCAGGATTTATGTTATAGTCTTGTAAAAAATGAGTACTGAGACTCTGATGAACATTCCGATAGGAGAGGTTTGCCAATGGAAGTATATGATGTTACTGTTATTGGCGGCGGAACGGCCGGACTCTGTGCGGCAATCCAGGCCGCTCGCGCCGGAGCAAAAACGGCATTGATTGAAAAAAATGGTCTTTGCGGCGGAACCATAACGTGTGGAGCGATCAATTACCCCGGGCTATTTGATGCTTGGGGCAAGCAGATCATTGCTGGTATTGGTTGGGAATTGGTGCTGAAAACACTCAAGGAAACCGGTCATTCCCTGCCTGAGTTTTTTCTGGACCCAGGCTTAAATCATAAACATTGGCAACATCAGGTCAGAATCAATTCGCTGATTTTTGCTGCCCTTGCCGAGGAAGCCTTGCTGGCTGCAGGGGTAACGATCCAGTATCATGTCATGCCGGCAAGCATGAATCATGCCACGACTGGCTGGAGCATGGGACTATGCGGCAAGGATGGCCTTTCTCAATGGCAGAGCAGGATCGTTATTGACTGTACTGGCGATGCCAATGCCGTAACGATTGCGGGTTATGAAACGGCCAGTCCGGGTGCTACACAACCGGGCTCCTTGAGTGTCTTTGCAGATCATTATGATTTGGCGAAGCTGGATCTTGAATTGATTGGCCAGAACTTTGCAGCTGCAGCCGCGCGGGGTGAAGTGAAATTCACTGATGTCGGCTGGGGAAAATGCTTTAATGTTGGTTTCCTTTTGAACCATGGAGGCAACTGCAATCATATCGTGGGAATGCATGCTGCTGATAGCGGTGGAAAGACAAAACTGGAAATTGCAGCCCGCCAGTCCATTCTCCGCCTGTACCGTTTTCTGAAGACGCAGCCGGGCTTGGAACAGATTGAATTTCAAGGGATAGCCTTTGAATGCGGAGTGCGTGAATCACGGACAATCGTCGGCGAAAAGAGGATTACAGTCGAGGATTACTCAGCGGGACGACGTTACGATGATGCGGTCTGCAACGCCTTTTATCCGATTGATCTGCACGATGGCGATGAAGGTCTTGTACAATGCAAACTAAAACCCGGGATCGTTCCTACGGTGCCGCTGGGCGCATTGATTCCTCGGCATTCTCACGATTTTCTTGTCGCCGGTCGTATTTTGTCTTCCGACCGTTTGGCAAACTCCGCTTTACGTGTTCAAGCTGTTTGCATGGCAACTGGCCAGGCGGCGGGAGCTGCGGCTGCATTGGCGGCGAAAGACCATATTCAGCCTGGGCAAATTCCCTTCATGGAGCTCCGGCGCCTATTGGAAAAACACGGTGCCATTGTGCCCTGATCGTCCAGTTTTACCGGGTCATGATAAAAGATATTTTGTCTGCTATTGCAGGCAGATTGCCATAGTGAAAATGTTCTTCTCTCCCCAAAGAAAATTTCTGGGCATCAGGACTTGGGTTGTACCAGAAGGCAGGGCGCCGTTTGCTGTGCTTTTTGGATTGCGTCGGCAAGGGATTGCATATACAAAACGGCAAGCAGGAAGAAGAGCACAGCGGATAGAATGCCGATGACGGCCTTCTTCCATTGCTTTCGCAGCACCTGCACGGCCGCAGTACAAAGACAGGCACCTGTAATTAGCAGGAAAACAAACAGCATTAAACAGCCTCATGAATTGAGAAAAAAGCTGTACTCGAACGGAATAAGCAAAAGTCAATCATTCTTTTCGGTCG
>JBAXYW010000130.1:0-9827 GCA_041670605.1 Lentisphaeria bacterium | reverse complement strand
TCCTCCCCGTTCCCGTTCCCCACAACTTACAACTTACCATTCACAACTTACAATTTCCCCACTCTCTCCCCAGAAAGTGCCCGGAGCTTCCAGCTCCGGATCCTTCCCGTTCCCGTTCCCCACAACTTACAACTTACCATTCACAACTTACAATTTCCCCACTCTCTCCCCAGAAAGTGCCCGGAGCTTCCAGCTCCGGATCCTCCCCGTTCCCGTTCCCCACAACTTACAATTTACCATTCACAACTTACAATTTCCCCCGCACCCCGCACCCCGGCTCGCGCGCACGTCCATAAAAAGGGAAGGAGGCCCCCGGTTGGGTGGGTTCTGGCTGATTTCTACTTGACAACGAAAAAATAACTTTACAATCTGCATTTTCAAGCGGAATCATACACTATCATAAAAAGTCATGGAGGCTCCATGAAAGCATGCAAAATCATACATTATCATAAAAGTCATAGAGGCGCCAGGAGCTTGGGAATTTCGATGAGTTTTGGTTTTTTTTTCACAGTCATCCCCTAGGCTTCAAAAACTGGCATATCCAATCCTAATTTTCTCCTTCATTAACTATTTTCTTGCTAAAACCCATTTTTGCTTTTTTGCTTTCTTCTACTCCACTGGAATTCGGCACTCATTTTCCAGTTTTAGGATGTTCCAACCGATGTTTCACAGCTTTTCTTCTTGTTTGGATTCTTCACCACCATTTCTTCACACCAGGCTTTGCCTTATGCTGTCCCACATACCCAAATAAATTCAGAGTTCCTGACTCCATCTGCTCGAAAACAAAATTTAAGAGCCGGAAGTCTGACTTTGACGCCTCTGTTTTTTAGGACACCAACGAACCAAAATCCGAGATGCCGGCGAGAACGCCGGCGCTCCATATCCCGTCTGTGTTCTTGATGGGGCTTGTTATGCGTTAGTCTTAGCGGGAATAGTAGTAGTCCATATGCGAATTCTACCATTGCTATGGGATACTTATGGTTTTTTTCATGCATTCTGGAACGGTTGCTGTCCAAGCTTAATCAGAGATACCAGGGGAAACCGGAAGGATTTCTGTGGCCGATTACATTTGGCCAGCCTTCCCGGCGCACAAAAAAAAACACTTTTGTTCTGGATTTTTCCTGTTCCGCAATCATGTTAAGTAGATGACATTTACCCATCAATTTATAGATGCCATTCAACCAATCACCTCCATTAGAAAGACGTATTTATGAGTTTCTGCCAATCTGGAATTCAAGTATTGAGAGCATCCTCCTGCCCGGAAAACTTGACCTTGCTTTTTGCCGGCGATTGTTGTCCCCGCAACAATGCTCAGCAAATCATTGCCGAGGGGAAAGCAGCCGACATTTTCGCCCCGATCCAGGACATCCTGCAGAGCGCAGATGTCTCCCTGATCCAGTTCGAAACACCGCTGACCTCTGCCGACACTCCAATCTGTAAAAGCGGCCCCAATCTGAAGTGCCTGCCCAACTCTGTCGAACTGCTCAAGGCCTGGGGCGGCCAAGTTACCCTGCTGGCCAATAACCACATCGGAGATTTCGGGTCGGAAGCGACCTGCGAAACGATTGACATCCTCCAGCAAAATGGCTTTCGTACCGTCGGTGCCGGCAAAAATTTGGAAGACGCGCGCCGCCCCCTGATTTTCAAAGAAAAGGGGTTGACTCTCGGCATCATCAATCTGGCTGAGAATGAATTTGGCGGTGCCTTGCCGGATCAGGCCGGTGCCAATCCTCTGTTCCCATTCTATAATCTCAGCCAGATTCAGGAACTGAAACGCGAAGTCGATCTCTGTATTGTCGTAACCCACGGCGGCAATGAACACAATCCCGTCCCCAGCCCGAGGGTCGTAACCATGAGCCACGCCTTTGTCGATGCCGGCGCAGACTTGGTCGTCAATATCCACACCCATTGCCCACAAGGCATCGAAACTTGGCATGGCAAACCCATCGTGTACAGCCTGGGAAACTTTTTCTTCCCCAACGCTTGGGCTGATCAATATGACCCGCAAAACTTCTGGTACACTGGCTATATGCTGCGTTGCAAAGCCGACCGGCAGGGTGTTTTCCAAGTCGAGGCCATCCCAACTCATTTCGGCCTGCCAGCCACCTGTGTCGAAGCGCTGCAAGGTGACGAAAAAGCCGCATTCCTTACCTATCTTTCAGAAATTTCAGGCGTTCTTGACGACTGGAAAAACATCACACTTTTTCATGAAGCTTGGGCTGCCGGCAAAGACAACTATGTCGCCAAGTTTATCTGCCAAGCTTCTTGGAAAGAAGAAGATTTTCAAGATCCGGACAAAAAACAATCTCTGATGCCCCTGCGCAATATCTTCACCTGTGAAGCACACCATGAACTCGCCTGTACCTGGCTCAAACTGTTCGAACAGGGACGCCTTGAAAAAGCCGCAGAATTCTTACCCGAACTGAAAAAACTGCAGAAGGCCACCTTCATTCAACATTGAACCATACTTCACTTGCAAAATTGCTTGCCACCCCTCATCCCGAAGCAATCCGCCCGGTAAAACCCAAAACCGGCCTCCCCCTTCTGATTTCCGCCTATGTTGGAATCGCTTTACATAAAAAACTTCGCTTTGGTCGCTGAACTGCAACTGGATTTTGCCACTGGACTCAACACGATCTCTGGTGAAACCGGTGCTGGGAAGTCCTTGGTCATCGGAGCAATCCAGCTTTTAGCCGGCGGACGGGCTTCTCCTTCCAGCATCCGAAAAGGCTGTTCGACCTGCGAAGTCACGGGCATTTTCCGCTTAGGACACGCTTTTCCCGCACTTCTGGAAAATTTGTCATCTCGCCTTGCTCAGGCCGGCCTGCCCCCTTGCGAAGAACAACACCTGTTTCTACGCCGCGTTATCACAGAAAATGGCAGCCGGGCATTTGTGAATTCTGCACCAGTTACAGCCTCGTTCCTGAAAGAACTCGGGGAGCTTTTGATTGATATTCACGGGCCAAATGACAACCATTCCCTGCTCAGCTCAAGCCACCAACTCACCCTGCTCGATGCCTTCGCCAACCTCGACCAGGAATTGCAAAAATGCCACAAAATCTGGCTCGAGCTTGAACAAGTCCGACAGAATTTGCAAACCCTCCAAGCCGAAACCCTGGCTCCTGAAGAAATCCAACTGCTCACCTATCAGCTCCGGGAAATCGAACAAGCGCAATTGCAGGAAAATGAAGAAGACGAAATCCTCGCCAGGCATCGCGTTGCCGCTCACTCCAAACGATTGATCGAATTGGCCAGACTATGCGGACAGGGACTCCTGGAAAATGAAAACTGCCTTTGCGACCAACTCGCACCTTTCTTGAGATCGCTCCGGGAAGTCGCCCAGATCGACAACGAGAAAGGACAGGACTTCAGCAAACAACTCGAAACCCTCAGCGAACAACTCAGAGAATTGGGACAGGACCTCAATCAATACGCTGATTCCCTCAATCTCGATGAAGAAGAATTGCAACGACTCGAAGAACGATTGGGTCTGTTGCAAAAACTGAAACGGAAATACGGAACAACAATCCAAGACGTCATCGCCTGCGCTGCGCGATTACAGCAACGTCTGCAACGCATCAACGGACGAACCCAGGATTTGGAACAACTCCAAACACAGGAAAAAAACCTGAGCCAACAGCATCGGCAAAGCTGTGAGACCCTCCGGAAAAGCAGACAAGCGACCGCTGGCAAACTCGCAGAAAAAATTTCCGGCAAGCTCCTGCATCTTGGCTTCAGCCAGGCGGCCTTCCAGGCACTGTTGCAGCCCTGTCAACCCGGCAGTCACGGTGCGGATTGCGTCGAATTTTCCTTCGCTCCGAATGTCGGCGAGGAAATGTTGCCCTTGCGGCAAATTGCCAGTAGCGGTGAAATTGCCAGAGTCATGCTGGCCATTAAAACCGTGCTCTGCGATGCCGACAAGGTGCCCGTCCTCGTCTTTGATGAAATCGATGCCAATATCGGTGGCAGAGTGGCCGCCGCAGTCGCAACCGAGCTGCAAACCGTCGGAAAAAACCACCAAGTTTTCTGCATCACCCACCTGCCACGCATCGCCGCTGCAGGACAAACCCATTTTCTGGTCAGTAAACATGTCGAAAACCAGCGAACTCTCGCTGAAATGCACCCGCTCGACCAGATAACCCGCATCGAAGAACTCACCCGCATGCTCGGCTCCGCCGAAAACTCGCAAATTGCCCGAAAACATGCCTGCGAATTGCTGGAAGAAGCACAACAGAATACTCCCTGAGCAAAATCTCCAACCTTGATCACAAACCGAATAAGCCAAGTTTCAGCATGTCAAAACTCCATCTCCTAATCCCCACCATCTTACTCCTCTGCCTGAGCTCGTGTACTCCGCCGGACAGCGTTTCTGAACTTCTGGTCGCTTTTCGCAATGCCCAGAATGGTCAGCTGGGCGAGGCCTTATTCCGCTCTGAATTGTGCCTACGCAGTAATTCAGATGACGTTAACGCCTTGTTATTAAACAGCTACTGCATTTTTACCACAGCTTCAGAAAGTAGCCAGAAGGCCAAAGCTTTATTCAATCTGGATCGAACAACCCGAATTACCCCTGAATCCTTCACCGCTTGGTATTTTTATGGTTGGGCATTGTGTGAAAATCAGCAATATCGGGAAGCTCTCCCGGTTCTGGAAAAGGCACTCGAGCTGCTCCCCCCCGGCTCAAAAAAGAAAGGAAACATCCTCTTGCTCTTAGGCCGCTGCAGTTCACGAAATAACCTGCAGGAAAAAGGCTTGAGATATCTGCAACCCTTACGTGTCCACGCCCCCTACAATGATTGGCCGGAAGTCTATAACAGCTTGGGAATCCTGGCGCTGAACCGGACCGATTACAGGGGTGCAGAACGTGCCTTCAAACAAGCTCTGGAACGCGAACGAGCAAACCCTACCGTGCTGCAAAACTTGGCAGTCACTTATGACCTCTATCTGAACAACTTGGCAAAAGCAAAAGCAACCTATATTCAGTGCTTGCTGGCACTGGGCAATAAACAGCACCTCGACACTCGCCTCAAAATCCAGAACCGTCTGCGGCAACTCTCCGCCCGGAAAAACTGATCCACCCCTCTTCGATTGATCGTCAGCATGGCACGCCATATACCAGATGAAATCATAGATGAAATCCGCCGCAAAGCGGACCTGACTGATGTGGTCGGGGCTTTCACGCAGCTCAAGAAAAAGGGCAACGACTTCTGGGCTTGCTGTCCCTTTCACAAGGAAAAAACCCCATCCTTCAAAATTAACCTGCAACGACAAACATTCTACTGCTTCGGCTGCAAAAAAAGCGGCAATATCTTCCACTTCGTACAGGAAATGGTCAATACCGATTTCATCGGCTCCATCGAATGGCTGGCAAACCGACTCGGCATCCTCATCCCGGAAACCAACGCCAGCAACCAAAATAATGCTGAAGCCGCTAATAAACGCCAGCTGCGAGACCAGGGACTGTGCTTGCTCAAAGAAGCCGCCGTATTTTATCAGAGCATGCTGCAAAAACCGGAAGCCGAAATCGCCCGCACCTACCTGCGCGAACGCGGACTCGATGCCAAGGCCATGGAAAAGTTCGCCATCGGATACTCCCCCGACAGCTGGGACGCCTTCGGAGCCTGGGCTCTCACTCAGGGTTACACCCGCGACATCCTGGTGGCAACCGGTTTGAGCATCCGAAAAGAAGAACAAAAAGAACATTGCTATGACCGCTTCCGCGGAAGACTTATGTTCCCCATCTGCGATGAACTCTCCAGAGTCGTCGGCTTCAGCGCCAGAACACTCGAAAGTCACCCGCAAAGCGCAAAATATGTCAACAGCCCGGAATCGGAATTTTTCCAGAAAAGCGCCATCCTCTACGGCCTCCATCTGGCACGACAAGAATTCAAAAAAACCGGCACCGCTTTGATCTGCGAAGGACAAATGGATGTCATCGCCTGCCATCAGGCCGGACTCGCCCATGCCGTCGCCGCACAGGGAACCGCCTTTACCAGCCAGCATGCAAGCCTGTTAAAACGTTCCACCCCCCATGTCACCTTGGCCTTCGACGGCGATACCGCCGGAACGAAAGCCACGCTACGGACAATCGGCCTGCTGCTGGAAGCCGACATCCATACCTCGATCGTCGCCCTTCCGGAACAACAGGACCCAGACAGCATCTTTCGCACCGGCGGAACCGAAGCATTGCAGCAGATTCTTTCCGCTACAGAAGAAGCGATCCCCTTCGTTTTCCGCCTGGCCTGTCAAGAACATGACCTGCATATCCCGGAAGAAAAAAGCGCCATCGTCAGCGAAACCCTACAGTTTCTCTGCAAAATTCCTGACCCGGTCACACGCACCGCCCACTGTCAATGGCTAGCCGGCAAACTGAATCTTCCGGAAAACATTCTGCTCGACAGCCTGCAGGCACAACTGCGCCAACAGCAGGTCGCCATCCAGAGAGCGGAAGCCTTTCAGCTGAAAGATTCTCCCAATCATCCGATTTCTGTGAACAAGTCTCCCGCCGCGCCACTTCCTTTTACCATGCCGGCCTCCCTGTTCAATGATTCGACCACAGCAATCTTGGTCACCATCCTTGACTTGGTACTGCATTATGAGTTTATGGCTCGGAAGATGCTGAATTCAGAGGCTCAGCACTTGATCCCGGATACTCCGCTGGGACATGCCATCAACTTGGTGCTGGCAGCCGCCGAACAGGGCGAATGGGAACTGGCGGAACAAACCCTGACAACGTCCGAATTGATCAGCTCCTCCGAGGTCGGGCAGGTACTCGCGCAATCCCACTTCGAACAACGAACCCCAGAGCAAAAATGCTCCGCTGAACAACAGGAAAAACAAACAAAACTGCTCCTGCGAGCACTCAGTGACTGCGAAAATCGCCTGCAAATGGCCGAAATTAATCAGCAAATGGAACAACTGCTGCAGGACTTGAACAATAACCACGACGAACAAAGCAGGGAAACATTGCAAAAATACCAAACTCTGTCCCAGCAAAAAAACAAACTGAAAAAAGCCTGTGCACAGGAAATGTAAACGTATTGCCTGGCACAATTTTAAAATATCCCCCCCCGCTTGAAAACCTCAGTTAACAACTGATATTATTTAAAAATGTGGCATCGTCCCTCTCCCGCTCTGACCATATTTTCGTGTCCCATTGACGGATTCTCCCCCCCGCAGCGCTCCCTACAGGAAAGGAAAAAGCCATGGAAATCAAAGTTGCCCTGAAAGAACGCCGCACGGTACGCCTTTATCAGCAAAAAAAAGTACCGGACGCCGATCTGGCCGAAATGATCGACTGTGCCAGAATCACCTCCTGTGCCTCCAACCTGCAGCAATTGCGATACATCGTCATCCGGGATATGAAACTGCTCAAAGATATTTTCCCGCTAACCGCTTGGGCAAACTTGGTGCGCCCAAGCCGTACCCCGGAGTGGGGGATTTCCGCACCACGTTGTTTCATCGCCGTTATCGCTTCGGCAAATGCCAATCAAGTCATCCATGCGGATGCCGGCGCAGCGATTCAGAGTATGCAGATGCTGGCCTGGAGCAAGGGTCTGGGCTGCTGCTGGCTCGGCAGCATCCAGCGGGAAAAACTTAAAACGCTGTTGGAACTCCCTGACGATAAACAAGTGCTCTACCTACTCGCTGTCGGATACCCGGCGGAAAACCCCGTCACCGAAGATGTCGAAGAAGGCAAATCCATTTTCTATTATCTCGATGAACAGCAACAGTTGCATATCCCGAAAATCCGCCTGGAAGATATCGCAACTTGGAGATAAAATTTGTCCCTGACTGCCTTTTTTCTGATCCTGGCTTCCGTTTTCCTGCACGCCGGGTGGAATTTCATCTCCAAAAAAAGCATTCCCAGCCTTGCTTTCTACTCGCTCTCCACCGGGACAGCGGCTTTGCTCTGGCTGGGATTTTTTTTGTTTTCTGAATTTCAGAGCGGATTGATGACTCCGCACTTCTGGACGCTGACCTTTTTCAGCATCGCTTTTGAAATTCTCTATGTCGGCAGCTTGGCCTATGCTTATCAGAAAAGTGACATTTCGCTGGTCTATCCTCTGGCCAGGGCCCTTCCCCTACTACTGACCGCCTTGGTATCCGCTCTTTTCGGCCTCGGCAGCCGCCAGCCCGGCCCCTTGGCTTTGCTCGGCATGGGGATCATCTTCCTCGGCTGCCTCTGCATGCCCCTGCAGCATTTTAGAGACTTCAGGCTGAAAGCCTATTTCAATCCCATTCTCTTTCTGATCGTGCTCGCTGCCATTGGAACAACGGGATATACCGTACTGGACAGCTGCGTTATGGAGGAAATGGTTCAGGTCTACCAGAAAAAAAGCCTTATCCTCAGCATGAGCTACCTCTTCATTATCGAAGCGGGAATTTCACTGGGGGCTTTGCTGCTCGTCTGCCTCAATAAAACCGAACGCAAAGAATGGATCCGACTGGTTAAAACCCATTCTTTTGCCCCAATCCTGACCGGTATCTGCAGTTCCTCCGCCTATGTCCTAATCCTCCTGTCAATGAATCATGTCAGCAATGTCTGCTATATTCAGGCCTTCCGACAGCTCAGCCTGCCCCTCGGCGTCCTCGCCGGAATCCTGATCCTCAAAGAATCCCATGCCATCCCTAAAATATTAGGCACTATTATTATCGTTCTCGGACTGCTGATGGTCGCCCTCTTCCCATGATGACACCATTCGCACGCCCCCCTGTTCTTTGACCAAGCCCGCACCAGAAACCCCGTAGGACAGCTTCTTCTTAGCCCCGGGCAACGGCCCGGGGTAGGAAGACAACCTTAGGAATAGAACCCATAGATGGCTAACAAACAAGACAGGATACGTTTTTTTGCTAAAATTGACAAAGCAGTGTTTGGTTAATTCAGGAATGAGATGGGAAAATAATACCAAGGCAAGTTTTTCCATTGTCTCTATTGTTTAAAACAACGCATATGGCAAAAACATGCTCATAAATTACATCCTATTGTAGCCGCCCCCCTTTTAGATGACAGAAAAACCGGAACTTTTAGAAGGCATCTAACAAGGAAAACCTTTTCCTTGGCTGGCACTTCGTTGCTCATGCGCTATCGAACAGGAAAAAACGCTGGCAAACAAGCATCGCAAGCGCAAAATCTACCGCACTCCCGCAAAGTTCATGTGTTTCCGAATCAAACACGATGGCAGCAACATTAGATCCTCGTCGGAACCGTCAAAGTCTACAGCTATACCCCGGCAAAAATGCTGGCGACTCAATAAAAGTCAAAACGTAGCGAGTTGTTTTTTTGCCCCAACGGAGTCTCCTCTGGCTTAAAATTCCAGCAGGGCGGCAAAAGCGGAGAAACCGGCACCAAAAGCGACCAGCATGCCTTTCTGACCGGTTTTCGGTTGCTCACTTTTCAGCAGTTGCTGTAAAACGAAAAGAACTGAAGGTGACGACATATTGCCGTAATTCTCAAAAATATGATAGGAGTGGCGCAAAGATTCGCTGTCTAATTCCAGTTCTTTGCCAACTTGGGACAGCACCACCGTCCCGCCCGGGTGCACAGCCCAATGGTCGATATCTTTTCGAGAAAGCCCGTATTGCTCCAGCAAGCGGGTCACCACCTCTTTCGCTGTCCGGGCACCAAGGCTCGGCACTCGCTTGCTAAGGTGATTCCGCAAACGCCCACCCTCATTTTTATAACGTAGTTCTTCACGATATTGCGGAAATAAACCTGACGCAAAGTCCGTAATACTGACAAAACCGGCAGCTTTTTCATCCGGAACCAGGTCCAACACGGTTGCCGCTGCACCGTCACCAAAAATACAATTGCTTACAACCAGTTC
>JBAXYW010000129.1:0-9828 GCA_041670605.1 Lentisphaeria bacterium | reverse complement strand
GGTGAAGTTTGCCCAAAGATGGGCGACCAGTCCGCATCCAATTCGCTTTTCCAGTAGAAACAATCCCGCAATTCCGAGAATGGGATACTTGGCCAGTCGATTTGCAACTGCAACGTTTCCGGGTGATCAGCGGTATTTTCCCAACCGCAGTCCAGCCGGAAAGCCTCCCGGTCGGTTTCCGAATACGCCTGTAGAAGGAAGGATTGAGGCCCGCGGCGTTGGATTCGCTCAGCCGGGAGAGCCGCTTCAAAATCCGAGAAACTGTGGATCATGTACTTGCCTGAGCTATTTTGAGAAGGGGAGTAAAAACAGCAGAATATCCGCCTGCATATAAGCGCATTCTGTAATTTCTTCATCGCAATCACGCATGGGCAGCAAGCCGGAGGGGCTGCGCAGCTTGAACAGTTTTTGCAGCAATTGATCCGCTTCGGTCTTTCGCTGCAGGCGTTGCAGGACATTCCAGCAAATTACATAAGTCCAGATATTATGTTTGGCACAAGACGTTTCATAGGGTTCCCACTCGAAGCTACCATCCGGCAAAACTGTTTGGCAGAGAAAGTCTGCGGCCTTATGGGCAAGCGATTCCACGCGACCCGGTTCCAGACCCAAGAGTTCAGGGGGTAGGATGTCCCGAGTATTGAGCAACAGCCAAGTGACCAGTGCAGTATAATTAATGGTAATTCCTCCGCTGCTGCGATAGGGGAAAGAGCCATCGCTGCTTTGCTGACCGGCAAGATGCCGGAGCCCACGCTGGGCAGCCGCCAGAAAAATATTGATTCGGATATGATACTTGTTCTGGCACGCCGAATAGATCGCTGCCAGGGCTTCGACCGCATGCATTGTGGCATTCAACGTGTCATAGGGCGAGCGTTCATGATGCGGAAAAACTCCGGAAAGCGTAGGTGCCTCCAGAGCGATATACCATAAACCGGCCTTTTTCATGGCATCCAGATAGGATTTTTTCGGAGTCAAGCCATGCCGTAAAGCCAAGGCCAGGCCGCGAACTGCAAATGCGGTTTCGATATTGGAGAGTTCTTCCAATCCAGTATACTCCCAATCCGAGCTTTTTTCGCAGTTTTGAGTTTCAAACCAACCGCCGCGTGGATCCTGTCGTGACACCAGCCAATCAAAGGCCAGTTCAGCGCGACGCTGGTGTTCTGGTATATCACTCAGAAAGAGAGCCAGTGCGGCACTTCCTGCGCCGCGATGGTGGTGGGCGCCGCCGCCATGCCAATCCAAAAGCGGGGCATGATACGCTTTTTCACTCCAAAAAGCCCCATAATATTCTCCAGGAGTAAAATCCTGAACGCGGCAGAGGTAGGTGAAGATATCCTCACAGAGCTGATTAATTCTATTTTTCATTATTTCTTTTTCAATTGGTTTAACTGATGCATAATTTAATGGCGTTGGCGCATTTCTGCATGGCACTGCAGATGCTTTTTCTGGTAGCCGGGTTATATCGGGTGATCGGCACAAAGCCCCCAATCGCAGCCAACAGACCAAACTGATTGCAACGCAAGGGGATTGCGAAAACAATGCATTCGCCTTTTTCGAGAATACAATAATGATCCCGACGCACCTCCTCGATGGTTTTCAGAAAAGCATCTTTGGATGGGAAATGATCCAGAAAATCCGGTCGGATTTTCTGGAATTTCGCTAATTGCTCATCGGACATTTCGCTGAGAATTGCCAACCCGGTTGCGGTGCCATAGAAGTTTCCATTCGGTGCGGTGCTGGAGACAATGATCAGTTCCCGGCTGCATTCCTTTTGATAGAGAACATAGCGGATCCCATCATGATAGACTGCTAGCAATGCGGTTTCATTGATCGTTTCCACCAAGGTGTCAATTTGCGGGCGGGCACTGGTTAAGAGCAGAGAATCGCTTTTCATGCCGAATTTATCCGCCTTGGCTCCGGGAAGATAGCGGCTGTCGTTGTTTTGCTCTGCATAGCCAAGGGTCACCAGCGTCTGCAGCAAATTATGGGTGGTCGGGATTTTCAGCTTGACCATCTGACTGATTTCAGTCATACTCAAACCACGGGTTTCTCGACAATTATAAAGCAATTCCAAAATTTTGAGTGCTCGTTCAACGGATTGGACGGTCATCGTGCAGTTCTTTCATTTTAAGAGCCAATCAAGCAAAGACATGGTAAATTCTGCCTCTTTAGATTTGGCATCGATATGGCGATAGTAGCAACCAGAAAATACAACTTTTCCCTTACCGAAGCTGCCAGCGATGACGACGGGGTAGTCATACTTATTCACAGCAAGTACCTTGCCCTGAGAGCCGGCTTCAAAAACCAGATGATCATTAAAAGAGCAATGAAAATCGTTGCTCGTTGCGTCCGGAGTCTGAATTTTCAGGAATGTATCCAAAATATGGCGTGGATCTCCGGCTTCGGAGGGGATGAAGAAGCCTTTGACGATTTCCGGCCAGGGACTGGCCATGAAATAGCCTGTGTCATGTGTGAGAAAAATCCGTCCGCCCCGGGCGACATATTGACGCAAATTCTGTACTAACGGGCTTTCCTCAGTTAATTGAACGTTGAAATTTTGCAGAATCAGCATTTTTGTGTCGGTCAACGCCTCCGGACTGAGATTTTTGATTTCATACAGGTACCAGTCCTCCGGGAAAGGAAGGTCTTCTGCCCGGACTCCCGATAAGCCAACGCCTATTTTTCCTTCCGGGATCTGTTCACGTTCAAGAAGCGGTACTGTGTTCCATTCTTGGGGAATGGAAAAGTCTCCCTGGCGGATTTGCTGATTTGCGATACTAATATAGTGCATCAGTTGATCGCGTCCATATCGATAATGTTCAACTTTACTTAATTCCCAGAGCCAGATGCCATGACAATATTTTGCCATGGTCAGGGCTTGTTTGCCATGATACGCGGGTTGTTGTTCTCCCATGATGGCGGCCAGATACACAAAGGGAATCTGCAGTCGCCCCAGATATTCCATGTCCTGCTGACACATGCGTGCCTGAGATTGCAACGCTTCCTCATCCGGGATCGACAGAGAAGCCTTTCCATAAGTATCTTCATTGGAAATAAAGATGGGGGCGGAGTCTGAACTGAGCGCCCGCGCCAACGTTGTCAGAAAATCCCCGTGAACCGTAGGCAACAACCAAAACGACAACTTTGGATTGATCTGATCGGTGCGCCGCCGCAACTCCGCGGCCAACTCCTGCAGGCGAGCGTAAAAAGCCTGGCTGTATTGCAAACGCAACCCATGCTGCTGCAAACTGGCAAAACGTTCCGCTTTCGGTATGGAAACCGGCAAATTGAACTGTGCAGCAAATTTTTGCCAGCAACGGTCGCAGTAGCAAACTCCATAGACGTTGCGGATTTTTTTTGTTTTGCTGGTATCCGAATAGATTTCCCAGTCCAGCATTAATGCCTGTAGCGGGGCTTGCAGAGAAGCGCCTGCCAACCCCAGAGCATAGGGATAAATTCGTTCATTCCAATAATGATCATCAAGCGGACAAACTAGTTCCTGTTCAAAGCCATTGAACCAAACCATTTTGGAAAAGCGTTCTTCAGCTCCCTTCGGAAAATGCCAGCACATACTCATCTTTGCATAAGTCGTCATTCCAGGAAAAGCGGCCACCTTTTTTGCGGTAGCAATCAGTTTCTGAATTTGAGGCTGCAAACCGTCGGGCAATGAAAAAGTGCTGTATCCGGGAGACCCGATCAAATTGAACCCCTGTTCATAAAGGGTCTGGTAAAGATCCTCGCGATAAAACGAGTCTGTACCGGTGTACCAAAAGGGTTTCGGGAAAATAGCGCACCAGCGTTGTCCAGGGAAAGCGGGGGAGTCTTCTATCCGTTCTTTAGGCTTGTTGACTTCCGTCTTTGCGAATAACGCATCTTTGATGACACTGATTTCCCTTAACAGGAGTTTTCCGGATGGTTTTGCGCTTCCCGACAAAACAGGATAAATCTGAATTCGTTTCAACCGGCGCCCTTTAAAGTTGCCAAACATGTGTAGCGGCAGGAAAGCCGTCTGCCAGGTGTGCCTGCTGTCGGTCTGTTCCAACGGAACCGGATCGGAACGTTTTCCTTTAGGACCCCAGGCGCTATCCTCAACAGAGACAAGCACCTGTAACGGGATGTTTTCTGTTGTGTCAACAAAGCGATATTCAATCCGCAGTCCCAGGTCTGAAGTGATTTCCGGTTCCGGGCCGATATTCCCGCTGATAAAGATGAAGCGGCCCTGCAAAGCCAGAGGTAAAACCGCAGCGAGGCTGTTGTCCGGGAGTGTTTCGGTTTGCACCGAACCGAAGTAATCAGAGTCCATATACCGCCAGCCGGGGTTGTGCCCGTCCTGCAATCTACCATGAATCAGAATGTCACCTGCGGCAAAACTGGAGCCGGTCAAATAGATGTGAAACAGTATTACTATGGCAAATGCTAATTTCATCTTCCTGAATCTCCTGAAAAGTGATTGTGCTCTTTGAACCGATTGTCGGCATCAGCCTTATTGCCAATTCTGATAACGCCAATAGGTACTGAGACTGGCCTGGGTATAAATCAATTCTTCCACATGGCCATCATAAAAAAGAAGATTGCTGCGAGTATGATTATGCCAGGGCTTAATCTCGGTGGTTGTCCTGGAACTGTAGTTGTATCCCAGTCCCAGCCATTGTCCCCTTGAATCCACCAAGAGTGCGACCGTCTGGGGACGGCGCAGCTTTTGCGTGGAACCTTTGTAATATACCCAAAAATACAAGTCCCCATTGTATGAATAAGTCGCCCGATAACCTTCCGAAGTGGGACTATTCCAACCCGCCGGACAAGCACGATTCCGCGGATCCGTGAAATAGTTCAACTCCATTAATATTTTAGCCCAATTTTCAACTTTGCCACCGGGAAATGGACCAGAGAAAATGATGTCACTCTTATAGTCCTCACAATAAAGAAAATGCGCTAACTCGCATTGCTTCAAATTGCTTTTGCAGCCTGCCGAAAAAGCCCTCGAACGAGCAGCCGATAAGGCCGGCAATAACATCGATGCTAAAATCGCTATGATCGCTATAACGACAAGAAGCTCAATTAAGGTAAAATCTTTGTTTCGCTGTTTCTGCATTGGAAACCCTTTAGTTCTTTCTTTTTGGGACATTAACCGGATCGGATGGATGAAAAAAAATACAACCATGATAAAATATATTTCAACATTATGATAAGTCAAATATCCTTCTATTTTTTTTTGCACATCGAAAGGGAGGGTAATTGGTGCTTTTGCCCATACTGCTACAGAGGCACGGACGGACACAGACTCGCCTGGGGTGAGCAGACATCCACAACCTAAACCATGCATCCGCTGATACCACAAATTGCCAACTTTTGGATTTGTCCCCACATAGCTTTTGTGAAATCCGGAGCATCGACCCATTTTGTCATGCGGCTCAGAACGGAACGAGCTCCCGCCATCTCGCTATCGCATGCGAAAAAAAAAAACGTTTTATCCTAAAAAAACAGTTGGATTTTTGAACTCTAAATGGGTGCTCGTAAGCCATATTCAAAAATATACGCTTGAACATTGTAGTTATCTTCTGAAAGCTAAAAAGTTCAGGTTATAGAGTCTCCATACGGATAGACGTTATCGACCTGAACTTTTCATGCGTTGATAATAACTACTGAAATAACTCTCCAATTCTGCATAAAACGGTCGAAACTCAGCTTCAACTGCTTTTTTGCGGCAGGCGTTCTGTTGAAAATGCGGAGATTTGCTTTAGTTTATGAATTGTCAGACGGAAAGGAACCCTGTTTGAAAAACCCGACATGCCGACCGTCGCATCCGAAATTTCAAGTTCCTCCGGAACAAGGGCATGTTTTTTTGCAGCCCAGCCTGACAGGTGCAGGAAAGTACAAAGGACAAAGAATGAATCTCTGGATGCAACCAGCAAATCCGCCTTCGTCGCCATATATTGCGGTTTTTCGCTGCCGGTTTTCCGTTGACGAAAAGACGAAAATCCCTTTCCGTTTCAGCGCTGATGAGTGCTGCCAGTTGTTTATTGATGGAAATTGGCTGATGGCCGGAGCAGAGCGGGGAACACCACAACATTGGTATTACCAAAACGGAGAAATTAGCGTCAACAAAGGAAATCACACCCTGATTGCCAGAGTGCTCTGTTTCGGCAAAGACATGACTGCATATGGGCAAATGTCGGTTCAGCATGGATTTTATTTTGCAGAAGACAGCAAACGCTTGCTGGACTGGGATTACCAGCTACTTGAAGATTGTGAATTTCAACAACCATTTTCGGATTGGGGTACATTCCCCAGAATTTCCGTTGGCGCAGCTTATAACCCGGAGATTCTGTCAGGGCAAAAAGGCGTTTGGTCTCCAGTTGAATATTTTGCAGATACGCGGGTGCTGCACGCACCGGATTTGCCACGGATGCGCCGGGAAGCCATCCGACCGATATCCCAATCCGGTTCTATTCATTCTTTTGCTTCCTATGTCTGTGTTTGGGCCGTTTATACCTTCCGCGGTAAGGGCAAGGTGAGTATCCGATGGTCAGAATGCCCCTATAAAAGCGAAAAATTTGATCCGCTATCGCTGAAAGGTGAAAAAGAAAAACGCGATGGGAATTTTTGGGTGGGGAACCAAGATCAATTTCAAGTAGACGGCGTTTTAACTTGGTATGATTACTGGTGGCGAGCCGGTCGGCATGTTGAAATTGTCAGCGAAGGCAGTGTCGAGGTGGAGGCTAATTTCTTTCAAACGGGCTACCCCTTTCCCCGGATTGCCATGCAAACCGAACTGGAGAAAATGGCATTAAATACATTGCAATGTTGTTCTTATGAGACATTTATGGACTGTCCATATTATGAACAGTTGATGTATATCGGGGATTCACGCATTGAAGCACTGATTGTCTACCACCTGTTCGACGATCACCGGCTGCCGGAAAAGGCATTGCGTACGTTTATTCTTTCGCAACAGGAAGATGGCTCGCTGCTTTCCCAGTATCCCAGCAAGGGCAGGCAGGTGATCCCCAGCTTTACCTTGATCTATCTGCTGATGTTACACGATTATTTTCAAATCCATGGCCGGAATTCCCTGATCCGGGAAATCCTGCCAAAAGCCGAAAAAATCGGTCATTATATTCTTGCCAATCTCAGACAGGATGGCTTGCTGAGCTTCCCTGGCTGGAATTTCATTGATTGGACGAATGATTGGACGAACGGAGTCCCGCTGGCTGGAGCGTGCAATTGTCCCAGCCAATGGTTTGCCGTTCTGGCTCTGGAAAAACTTGCCGAAATGACCGGCAAAGCCGACTGGCAGACAGCTGCACTGCAATTAAAACAAACGGTTCATAATACCTTTTACGATGCAAAACGAGGCCTCTATGCCGATGATCACCAATTCCAGTATTTTTCGGAACACGCCCAAGTTCTGGCGCTATTGGCAAACCCGCAGGCACCGGTGTGCCAAGCTCTCCGCCAAGAACATTTGACCGAATGCAGCATCTATTTCTCTTTTTATTATCTTCAAGCCTGCCGCCTGGCCAACTTACCGGATCTGGCGGAACGGCGCTTACAACGATGGCAGCAACTACTGGGGCAGGGCTTGACCACTCTTCCGGAAGAATTTGACAACCCGCGCTCGGATTGTCATGCCTGGAGTTCGCACATCCTTCTCGCAAAAGATTATCGTGAGAAAATTAAATGAATTGCTATGATGATCTGCAATTTGTTCATTATGGGAATGCCGAACATACCCGCGACTAAGCCGACAAAACAAGGTTTTCCGAGTATTATGGAGTCCAATACAACGATGCCGACGCCATGGAGTTATGCCTCGGCAGACAGAAAAAAGAAACGAGTAACAACAACATCAGAAAGCGGCTTTGGTTCCCTGGCAGAATCGTCCCAGCACCCGGTCTAGTGACACCTATCAAATGGAAGTCAATGATGAAATCATGCGGATCCATGAAAAAGAAATATCAGAATCGTTAAAATAAGAGGAATACTATAATGACAAACGAGAAAAAAGATTGGCTTTCGCAATTGGGCGAACCGGAGAATTATGATTTTCTGCCCTCCTGGCAACTGCTGAAAACGTATCATTTTCCGGAATTTGATGCTGAACTTTGCCTCCAGGCCAATGGTCCCGGAACTTTTCAGCGTGTTCTGACTCTTTTTCCTCTGCATCTTCAAGGGAAGGCGGCGGCAGTAGCCGTGCCGTTTTATTTTCCTGAAGCCATGCTCGGTTTTGAACTTGACACGGGAAAACCACTTGCCCGATACAAGGACATCGAGATGATGTTGCATCTTGTCCGCCGCGGTTTCATCACCGCTTCCGCGGATGCGTATCACCTGACCTTTCGCCAATCATCGAGGGAACGAGATGATTTTTCCCGCTGGCCGGAAGCCGCTGATGCCCTACTAAGCTCCCATCCACAATGGAGTGGTATCGGAAAGCTCACAGCAGATACCCGCCGACTGGTTGACAGCCTCGCCTGTGACCCCCGAGTCGAGCCCGGACGCATCGGCATTGCCGGACATTCCCTGGGTGGCAAAATGGCATTCTATGCCGGATGCTTAGACCCCCGAATCCTGGCCATCCTGGTCAGTGACTTCGGTTTTCTCTGGGAACAGACAAATTGGGAAAAGGCATGGTATTGGGGAGATAAACTACCTGTCCTCAAAAAACTCGGCTTCGACCACAGCGAATTGCTCTCTATTGCGGCTCCAAAACCATTTTTTCTGCTGGCTGGAGAAGCCGACGACGATCGGAGTCTACAACTCATGCAACAGGCCACCGGATACAAGAATCATCCGGAACGACTGGGCTTTCTAAACCATGCATCCGGCCATCGCCCCCCACCGCCAGCACTCGAACAAGGTTATAAATTCTTGGAAAAATGGCTATAACTTGCTATTCAGTGTTCAGACGCTTCGCTTACGCCGAGAATTTTCCGAGCCCGGCAGGCGGCTTCGCTCAGAAACATTTCCGGTTCCTTGAATTGTGAATTATTCATACTGGATTCCAGAAGCAAGTCGCCATTGTAATTCAGTCCTGGTATCAGCTTTCGAAATGCATCCCAGTCAATATTCCCTTCATAAGGGAGCAGATGCGTGTCAGTGCCGGTGTTGTCATGGATATGCAATGCCATCAAACGTTGGCCATAGCGCTGCAAAATATCAAAGCACTTGCCCTGCACATTTTCATGGCCGGAATCATAGCAAAGCCCGACCTGTGGCAAGGCCATCTCATCGAGAAGCTGAAACAGTACATCATCGTACTCCTGGCGCTGCCCATTTTCCAGTGCCAGGAAGACTTGGCGTTGGCCGGCATAATCCGCCAGTTCGGCCACACTGCGTCGCCCTTGGTCTATCTTCCGCTCGCGTTGTGGGCCAGCTGGAATGCCATACGGCTGGATCAGGTGAATAACCACCACACGGCGACCCCCTACTTCTGCTGCTGCGTCCAATGCCAGCCGACAGAGCCGCAAAGACTCCTGCCGTGCCGCTTCATCTTCATCAAACAAACGGTCGCCTTCTGGAAAGGGCGCATGGATAGAATCGATGCTTAAGCCGAGCTCACGCAACAAGGAAACCAATACTTTTCTGTCCTCAGGCGTAGCATATCCGGACAATTCAGGGATTCCCCCCAGGCCAACAACTCGAAAGCCTGCCGCTTGTATCATGGGCAGGCTAGCTGTAAACGACAGTCCTTTCATAAAGGAAGTCACAATACCAATTTCCATCTCAATGGCCTCTCTCTGCTTCAAACGCTTGATAAAATACCGACTTTAAAACGGTCAAAAAACCGTCCCATAATATACGCCCTTTTGAGTAATTTTTATTCCTCTG
>JBAXYW010000128.1:0-9860 GCA_041670605.1 Lentisphaeria bacterium | reverse complement strand
GATTGGGTCTGGGATGAAGCTGATACGACCATCAAACTGAGCCTCGGCAGCTGCCCTTGTCAGCAGAAATTGTCTGTGACCTGGAAATTCACTCAAACAAACAAGTTCTGAACAATTGTGCCTACTGGTCAGTAGAAAAAATAATATTATTGAATCACAATGGCTGTTGCCTTGGCAATGATATTGTAAAACGGCTTTGCTGACTATGACCAAAGCAACGCCTTCATGCTGCTTGCACTTCACAGCATGAAGACGCTCAATGAAGCTGAATGGCGTTCTCTCGGAATGGGTGCTTACACAAAATCTACGCAACACGTTTCCCGAATCTATGCAAGACGGACTGGAAAACAAGGTCTGGGAGAAATGTCTAAGCCAAAATGCCGAACCTGTAAAATTTGCCAGTGACAACAAGCGATTATCATGACGTTTTTAAAACAAACTCAGTAGTAGACAAGATCATCAAGAAAGGGAAAAAACAGATGATGAAATTGCTTTTTGCATTCTTATTGCTGCCCATGCTTTTGCCAGCTGCCTTTGTCTTATCTGATGGAGATTATACGGTTCCGCTGGTGGTACCGGCAGAGCAAACACCGGCTCAGCAAACTGCGCTCCAAGAATTGACCGAGTATCTAAATAAAATTACTGGTAAGAAATTTCAGGTGCTGAACGAATCTGAAACAATACCAGACTCGGCCATTTTTCTCGGCCCGACGCAATTTGCAGCAAAGCAAAAAATCACTTTGTCGCAGTTTGGCGAGGAAGAGTGGATGGTGAAGATCATTGGTAAAAATCTGTTGATTGCTGGCGGGGAGCCACGCGGCACTCTTTATGGTGTTTACCATTTTCTCGAAACCGTGCTTGGCGTACGCTGGTTGACACCACATGCAGAATATGTGCCCCAAAAGGAAAAACTAGAACTTGAAGAATTGGATTTGCGTGGAAAACCCAGGATGTTATACCGTAATATTTATCTTGTACCAGGCCATACCGGACATGTCTTCCAGGCGCGAAACCGGATGAATACCGAAGACCGAAAATATGGCGGGCGCTTATTGTTCAGCCGATTTCCTGGCGGCACTAGTCATACACTCTACACTGCTCTGGGGAATGCAGATTATATGCGTAAACTCTATCAGCAACACCCAGAATATTTTCCCCTGATAGACGGAGTTCGAAAATTTGATTCCGACCGGGCAAACGGAGCTGCCCAAACCCAGTTTTGCATGACTAATGTGGAATTGCGTAAACTTTGGGTTTCGTCCTTACGCGAACATATCCGTAAGGATCGTGAATTGGCTCAAAAAAATGGCATTCAACCACCGATGTTTTATGCAATTGACCAGAATGATTGTTACGACGGCTTCTGCACTTGCCCAAACTGCAATGCGATCGTTGAACATGAAAAATCCAAAGCAGGGTTGATGCTGGATTTTGTTAATCATGTGGCCAAAGAACTGAAAGAAGAGGCTCCGGAAGCTGTTTTTCAGATGATGGCGATTCATTCTACTGAGCCGCCGCCGAAATCACTGCAAGCGCTAGACAATGTCGGCATCCGTTTATGTGATACTACCAGCAATGTGCTCAAACCCTGGAGTGATCCGGTCAACGCCAAACATCGAAGCAATCTGGAGAATTGGGCGAAAATTTGTCACAATATTGTCATGTGGGATTATTCCATCTCCTATGGTTCTCCAATCACCGTCAATTTCCCGATGCCGACAGCTCGCACCTATGCACCGGATCTGCGTATGCTGGCAGAGAATAACGGCGCCGGAGTGTTTTTCGAACATGAACAGGTCATTGGAGCCGATATGCGTGATCTCAAAATCTGGATCGAATTCAAACTGGCAGAAAATCCCTTGCTTGAATATGAAAACTTATTGCAGGACTTTACTGATCACTATTATGGGAACAAAGCCGCTGTCTTCATTCGTGAATATCTCGCATTACTGGGTACTGCCGCCGACAACGCAAAAGCACATGTAAGCTGGTTTCCTTCGCTGAGTTCTTTTTCCTACATTGACTCTGCGATATTGCTGGAAGCAAACAGTTTGCTTGATCAAGCCATGCTCTTGGCTGCGGACAATCAAAGCTATGCCCAACGTATCGAGGAAGCCCGCTTGTCTCTGGATCGTCTGTATTTGATTCGGGCCGCAGCATACCGGAAAATGCTCCAGAATTCCGGGAAAAATCCCGATCTTCTTCCAGATTACGCGCAGACCAAGGCGCGATATTTACGGGTATGGGATCGCCGGATGGCCATCCAGGAAGAGAAAGTTCGGGAGAATGCTTTTCTGCAGCGGGAATATGAGAGCAATGTCACTAAATTATTGGCCATAATTGAAAAACGCACCGAATTACCCCATCCTGAACAATTTAAAAATATTGCGCCGGCGTCCTTATTCCTTTTCGGAACCGGTATGGCACAGACTTATATCAAATATCTGAAATTAGTGAAAGATTCTGAAAGCCTGGCTGGTGAAGCCTTGTGCGCCGCAATGACTGATGTGGAAATTTGCCCTCATGAAAATTATCGCGGCGATAAATTCAAATACCCTTTTCATTGGTCAGTATGGCCGACGATGACGGGGACTGCCAAAGGCGTTATTGACGACGCCCCGAAAGCCCTGCCGCAAGGATATCACTGGTATAAGCTTGGCAGTGGGCTCAGCTTGACCCAGACTTCTGTCGTTTCGATGTTTGCCGGTTTTTTTGTGGCGCTAGATGGTGTGGTCAGTGATAATAGCGAACTCGGTCAGAAGTATGAAATCTGGGCTAGTATTAAAGTGACTGGATCAGATTTCTTCAGCAAGGGTCAACCAGGTAAGGATAATGTTTTTTATATCGATCAGTTTGCGATCATCCAACTGACTCATAATGCTAAATAAATAGGAGCTCATCATGAAAATGTTTCCAAAATTTAAAACGTCAACTGCAGGAATTCTTCAAGGTGCTGATTCATCCCTTAAGGACAAGTGCCGTTCTCAATTTTCCATTTCAAGTTTACGGCAGCGGCAGTCTTTTTTTACTCTTATTGAGTTGCTCGTCGTGATTGCGATTATTGCCATTCTTGCTTCGATGCTATTGCCCGCCTTGAACAAAGCCCGGCAGTCGGCTCAGAAAATTTCTTGCGCGTCAAATCTCAAGACGGTAGGCATGGCCATGTTAATGTATACAGATGATTATGATAATTACATCTGCGCCAACCAGGCAAGTAACTATAACGACATTGATAATCTGTGGTTTGGCATTCTGAATAAGGAATATGTCAATAACAAAAGTATTTTTACGGATTGTCGCGAGCGGAATGCTCCCGTTCCAACAACTTCAACTTACTGGTATTATACCCGGGTTTCTTATGGAATGAACGCAAGTCTCGGCCCGACGGGAGAAGTGAAAAATGCCAATACAAAATATTACCGACTCAATGAAATTCAGTTCCAATCCCAAAAAATCTTTTATGCAGATTCACGCATAGGCAAGGGGTATACCGAAGCCCCTGAAGTCGATTATTATGGTGGCTGGCAGATGCTGGCTAATGGTAATAGCCCGGGCGGTCATCATGATTATCGGCATCAGAATGTAGCCTGCATGCTGATGGGCGATGGACATGTTGGCTACGCCAGATTTAATCCCAGTTTGACCTATTATTACTATAATTATATTAGAAAATATAGTAGTACAGCTGAAATAGCATTGATCAGAAATCTCTAAAAAATGTTGTCATCAGGATTTGCTGAACCGAGAAAACAACCATAATTTTTTCTGCCTTGAGTTTGTAATGAGTTGCATTGCGTTCCTCTCTCGTCTCTGCTTCGTTTAGGCAAGGGCATGATTGACAATGCCGAAATGGCAAGTATTTTTTTGTAGTGGGGTATCAGGGCTGGGGCGACCTGAAATCCCATTTGCAGGACAACAATGATTTGCACAAAATCATAGCGTCCAAGATCAACACTCTGGAATTATATTTCTGTTGAATCACAACATCCTTTCCCTGCGTTTCACTTTTTGCAAAGGAGCATTTCCTACCCGTGAAAAATTATCTTAACTTGGATGGCATTTGGGATTTTGCATTTCAGGAAATTCCACTTGAACAAGTCGAGCTTGGCAATTTCCCTGTCACTGAGCTGATGACGGTTCCGGGATGCTATGAGGCTTTGCCGAAATATTTTGGTCTTCGGGGGACTGGTCTTTACCATCGCAAGGTACAGTGCAGCGGACGGGTATTGTTGCGCTTTGAGGGGCTCGGCTTGCGCGGAAAATTCTTCTGGGATGGCAAAGAAATTGGTATTTGCGAGCTTCCGTTCTCCCGTACCGACTTGGTTTTTGATGCCGGTGCAGAAGGCGAACATGAACTCGCTATTGCAGTGGAAAATATCGCCCATCCCATTGAGGAAGGAACCCTATTTTTTGAGAATTACGACTTTTATGGTTATGGAGGAATTTACGACTCCGTCATCCTTGCAGAATTGCCGGAATACTACATCGAACGCATCCAAGTCACAGCACTGGATTTGCAAGGTAATGTTGAGATTAAACTCTTAACCAACGGAAATCTTCCAGCGAAATATCAAGCCGAAATCGCCTTCGATGGAAAGCTCGTCACGACGAAATGCTTGAGCGGAAGCGAGAACTGCGTTGTCTGCCGTGTCCCCAACCCCAGTATCTGGTCGCCAGAACAAGCCCATTTGCATCGGCTGCAGATGACTCTGGATCAAGGTATGGATCAGGAGGAAGTGAACTTCGGCATACGAACAATTGCCGCCAGAGATGGCCGCTTGTTTTTGAATGGAAATGAATTGACCCTGATCGGTTACAATCGGCATGACAGCCACCCGGAATTTGGCTATGCAGTACCGCAATCTCTGATGCTCGCGGATTTGACCTTGATTAAAGATCAAGGCTGTAACTTTGTGCGAGGAAGCCATTACCCCCAGCGCGAAAAATTTCTCGATTTGTGCGATCGTATGGGGCTACTGGTCTGGGAAGAATCCATGGGCTGGGGAAATTCCAAAACACAAGTACAACACCCGGATTTTTTCCGCAACCAAGTGGAACAAACGGTTCGGATGGTGCAAAAAAGCGCGAATCATCCCAGCGTAATTCTGTGGGGATTTTTAAATGAAGTACATATGAATGAATCCCCACGAAAGCTGGTGAGCGCCCTCGCCAATGCCATTCGGGAAAATGATTCTTCTCGTCTGGTGACCTTTGCTTTTGCAGGGGGGTGCCGCCATATGGGGGATAATTGTCTGGACCTAGTCGATGTTCTTAGCTTCAATACCTATCCGGGTTGGTATGAATCTGTACAGAATTTGAGTCGTACCAAGCCTCTGGATTCCGTTGTTCCAATGTTGCGGGAGTTGGCTGAATTTGCCTCTCAGCCCAGTTTAAAAGACAAACCCCTGTTGATTGGTGAAATCGGGGGTGCAGGCATGGCTGGCGACCATAGCGGATATCGCTGGTCGGAAGAATATCAGGCCGAACTGCTGGAAAATGCACTCAATGAAGTGTTTGATAATCCGAGATATTCCGGGATCGCCATCTGGCAATTCTGTGATACCAAAACATATATTGTCAGCTCTGGCTTTCTGAATCGTCCAAGAGGTTTTAATAATAAAGGCGTTGTGGACGAATATCGACGCCCAAAAGTCGCCTGGAGACGGATTGCCGAGATCTTGAAAAAACGACAGAAAGTTTTTTAGAATGACAAAGCTGAATTTCACATTTGTCCCACCGCTGCCAAATTTAGGAAATGGCACCTGTATTTTGATTTTTTTGCTCATCAGGCTCAGGTAAAACTGTCATTTTCAAAAAAGGAAAAGAGATGAAACACTTCTTGTTATTGTTGTTTGTTGGATTTGCTTGTATTGCTGCTGAATTGTCGTTAGATGGTAATTTTGTTCAGCTTGATGATTCCGGGCTACCTGTCAATTGGGTTCAACATCGAAATTGGGAGGGGTTCAAACCTTTTGCGACAGTAAACATCGTACCTGGCATCAATGAGGGTGAAAATGCTCTGCACATTTTCAATACACTTTCGAAAAACGGGGCTTGTGTACGTACCGCCAAACGGCAGAAAGGCGTATCTGGTGATACGGTGGTGGTAACTTTGAAAGCCAAAGGGACTGGACAAGGTTTCGTTGGCCTGTATTACTACACGAAATCCGGAGCCTGGAATCAATCTTCAAAACAGCAATATTTTGCCGTTGACAAAGACTGGAAGGAACATACTTTTTACTTTACAGTTGGCAACGGTAGCACTGCTGAGACGGCTTTTTTCGATGTGACTTTCGGCGGACGTCAAGGCTTGGATACACAATTTACAGCAATCACTGTTGATCAGGAAGCTGCAAAATTCCGCGGAGATCTTACTTTTCCGAAACATTGGAATGTCTACGCGCCGGTCATTCCTCAATTCACTCCAACAACAGCCGAACTCAATTCGCTTCCCGAAAGTCTGAATGGGAGCAAAGCAAAAATAGAACAGCTCCAAGCCAATGAACTTGATTTTGCCCTTATCATGGATAAGCAGGAACGAGAACTTTGTGGCTGGGCTTTTGCTGAATTGATTTCTCCAATTGCTTGCGATTATACAATTGGCGCTGGCGCAGATTGGTGGTTGACCTATTATGTCAATGGAGAAATTGTCATTGATACGAGCGATACTGGCAATAGGACAACTCCCTTCCAGATTAATAATCATCTGGCGACTGTCCATCTACGAGAAGGACGCAATTTTCTGGCGGTGCGTTTACTTACTGGGGCAAAAAGTTCTGTCCTGATGTTAGGAGGGCCGAATGATCTGCGTAATATGACCCGAAACTTAAAAATCTCCAAAGTTTATGCAAGGGATGACTACGATCAGAAGAATACAAAGCGGCTTGGTAATCCCGAGATAATCGATGGTAATCCTGCGCCAGGCTTGTTATCAATCACCGGCCAAGGCGTTTACAAAACCAAAGAAATGCAGACGATTTCACTCGACCCGGCGCAGGTCACCATGCCGAAACAGCCGGAAATCTGGTTTACAAGCGGAATCCGTATTCAGAATTTTGGCCGTCACAGCAGGGAAGACTCTTCGCTTGCTTTTGATTTTCGCTCCCAAGAAAAGTCTTTTGAACTGAAAATCGTGCATTTGGGAGAATCCCAGGATTTGCTCTGCGAGTTTCTCAACAATAGCAAAATAGTGAAAAAAGTTACTGTGCCATATAAAGTTTTGCCGGCTGACTTCCAGTTTTCAGCCGCCACAACCGGAGATGTCTTACTGGAGGTAAAAAGCCTGTCCGACAGTAGCTCGAATAAGTTTGGCGGAACAGCTGCTTTTTTCACGAAGCTAGGACAAAACGCTTTTGAAACAAAGCTGCTTTTCCGCAATGCATCTAAACAAAGCGCTGAATTGGTGCTTGACAACTATATGATTGGAGAAGCACTCCTTGAAATACATACCGGATCAATTCCCTATCGAATCGATGCTTTCAAGGAATTCAATCCTGTTAAAGCAGGCTGGAAACTCGCTTTTGCTGATGAATTCGACGGCAATCAAGTAGATTTAAGCAAGTGGGAATTCCACCGTAATGCAGAAAATGCTTCTCTGGATGGCAAAGGGCATTTGCTGATTAAGACAGATTATGCCCCGAACAGCAAAAATCTTCAGACCTCCTCACTGTGGAGCAAGCCTAAATTCGGTTTCGGTTATTTTGAAGCACGTCTGCGATTTACTAAACAACCCGGTTGGTGGTCTGCATTCTGGCTGTATGGAGATGCCAACTCCAATCCCATGTTAGATGGTTTTGAAATCGATATTTTTGAAGATTACTATACTCGTCCCAAAAAGGCAGGCGCCCCCCAGCAGAAAATTCTGGACCACAATCTGCATGTGTACACCGGTTCTTTGTTGAAAAGTTGGAACTATAATTCCCGCTTACCCGGAACAATAGACGACTTTTATGTGATTGGCTGCAAATGGACTCCGTTCGAAATTTCGTATTATCTGAATGGAGAACAGATCAGCAGTACGGCGACACACAGCCCGTACAACTCCGTGACCTTTGATGCATTTCATCATGCCGCTGGAATCACCCCCTTGCATGCCATTGTCAGCGGCCAGGTGATGAGTGAAAGCTGGTTCAGCAAAGCGGAAGAAGGGCGTTTTCCGGAATATTTCATGGTCGATTATGTAAGAGTTTATGCTTTTCCAAAAGAAAATGAGCCGAGAATTACCTGGACTGTCAAAGATCCGGGATTTTTCACGCCCGTAGGGAAAGTCATGAATTTCACCGTGCAGGTTACGCCTTCAGAAAAAACCCAAGCTCCCATCAAAGGTGTTTATCTTTTTGATAACGGATATCTGCTTGATTATAAAACTCAAGCGCCCTATACCTTTGAAATCCCGCTTACGCCAGATTTTTATGCTCGTACTAATTACATGCAGGCCGGGCGTTCCGGCAAACAACCGTCTTTTGATGGCTACGTGCATGCGATCAACGTCTATACGCAGGACAGTAGTGGAAAAGTCGCTTGTACTGAGCCAGTCCTGAAAGTTGTTGCACCTGACAGACCCAGTCTGCCTTATCAAGGGAAAGCACAGCTCATTCCGGGAAAGATTCAGCCCGGTTTCTATGATGAAGGCGGTCAAAATGTCGCATACCATGATACGTCTGAAGGGAATTATACTCATAAAGTCTTTCGTTCTACCGAGGATGTGGATGCCAATGAAAACACTGTAGGACACGTCAGAAGTGGCGAATGGATTAACTATACGGTGGATATCCAAGCTGCCGGAAATTATACTGCTGAATTATTGTATGGTACCCCATTCGGTGGAGAACAAAATGTGATCCTGTTCCTGGATGGCAAAGAAATAGGAATGTTCCGTTTGTTTCAGCATGAGGCTGAGCACTGGGGATGTGATAGCCTGGCAGAAATCCAGCATCTAAAATTGCCGGACGGACGCCATCACCTAACCTTGCTAATGATTGGCGGATTTAATATGTCAACTCTGGAATTCAAGACCGAATAAATAATGATTTAGGGGTATCTAGTTGAAGTAACCGATTTTTCAGTACCACTACATCTTATGTGAAATGATTGCTTGACAAGTAGTCGGACTATTATCAATTACCATCTGCGTTAATCTTAAGACCCACATTCCTCACTTTTAAAAACGCATTTTTACATTCATTTTCGGCGTGGTTCAAAACAGGGTTACACTACTACATGTTAGCCAGCGTCTAGTTTTTTGTGGAAGAAATGCTGTAAGAAACTTATGTAAAACATTGGTACGTTTACATTTGTAGTACATGCTTGCGTCCCGATTTCGTAATTCAGCCATCAGACTACGTTCTGCCAGCGGATTCACTCACCAGTTCCTGGACACCTCCGTTTTTGAGACGAAACCGAACCGCGTTACTGGACGCCGGCGGTCTATAGCTCGCGCCGTTCAGCCCATTCCTCCTCTCCCTAAAGATTTCACCCTGTGCCAGGAGGTCATTTCGGGACAGGTACGTTCGTCGGATGCGTACGTTTGTAGTTCAGGCTTAAGCCTGCGTAGCTCCGGCAGGCTTCAGCCCGCTCCCCCGTCCCCGGACCCTCCCCAGAATGTAGCCGGAGCTTCCAGCTCCGGACCCTCCCCAGAATGTAGCCGGAGCTTCCAGCTCCGGACCCTCCCCGCTCCCGGACAAATCCGTCTGCTGCCGAGACCTCTGCGGCACCAACGCGATCCATGGGACCAATGCTTGGATTTATTTGTGCATGATACCCAAGGCGTTGCCCTGGGCTGTCATAGCACGCACTTGTACTCATCGCGGCAGCCGTTACACAGGTAAGGCGGGCGTGAGAGCTTTTCGCAGAGGATTTCT
>JBAXYW010000127.1:0-9898 GCA_041670605.1 Lentisphaeria bacterium | reverse complement strand
AGTTTCCGGATGGCAAGCGGTGACAATAAATTTTGTGAGACTTTTTGACTCACTTGGTACCCGGTTGTACCATCTTCACGCTTTGAAGCAGCGTTTCTCTAACCCTTTTTGGACGCCCTCTACTTATTTAACCCAAGCATTGCCCGGACTACAATAAAAACGCCCCTCAGAGACTTTTTTTGCACAATCCTATGGTATAGCATGCTGTTTGTCTTTTTCTGTAATTTTACTAGAATATTTTTTACAGGCAAATAACGTAAAACGTTGGGATGTACACATCCCAAAATAATCTCATGTGGTAAGGTGGTATCTTTTGGGAGCGGGGACAGGCGTTTACTGACGTATTCTCCTTAAAGCAAAAAAAAACTGCCATTTTAGTTTCTTTTTTGCTTGCATTATCTTGCAAAACAGGTTATATTCAATCACAATCAATCAAACTTGAACATTTCTACGCAAGAATCTTTACCCATGGCTCATCTTGGACATCGTCTGTTGACAGCGGAACGCGAACAATGTATATTGGATTTGCTGAAGCAATCCGATGCCTTGTCGGTTTCGGCTTTAAGTGAGCAGCTTGAGGTTTCGGAAGCGACGATTCGTCGTGATTTGCAGAATTTACATGAGCGTAGCTTGCTGGAGCGCGTTCATGGGGGAGCGACTTTAAAAGCGGTTGGTCAACCCGAGCTTCTCTTTTCCGATAAGGAAGGCAAATGCAGCGATGAGAAGCAGCGTATCGCAACAGCAGCACTGGGGTTGATTCAGCCCCATGACACGATTTATCTGGATGGCGGCAGCACGGTGCTGCACTTAGCGCGGCTTCTGGAATCGCGTTCAGGCTTGACCATTGTCACCAATTCTCTGATGGCGGCTTCCCTGTTGATGGAAAGCCGACACCGTTTGATTCTGACCGGAGGAGAATTCCGCGCCTTAAGCCGGACGATGGTCGGTCCCTTAAGCGCTCCAGTTTTGCAGAGCATTACCGTGGACAAGGCCTTCATGGGTACCATCGGGCTGACCTTGAACGATGGCATGAGCACCACCGATGCCAATGAGGCTTTCACTAAAAAGCAGATCATGAGCCGTTCGCGGCAGATCATCCTGCTCTCGGATCACAGCAAATTCGGGGTTCCCTCCTTCGTCAACAGTGGTTCTCTGGAGGATTTGCAGACCGTCATCACCGACAGTATCAGCGATGAGTTTCAGAAGCGTTTTGACGAACTGGGCATTCATCTGATTCTGGCCTGATTTTTCAACGTATATAAACCAACTTCACCCGTTCAATTAAGGAGTACAAAGCATGGCAACTGGAATTGTAATGCCGAAAGCCGGCAATTCTGTGGAAGAATGCATCTTAAGCAAATGGCGTATCAAAGTCGGGGATCCGATCAGCATTGGTCAGATCATTGCCGATATCGAAACCGACAAATCCGCCATTGAAGTCGAAGCGACCGCCGAGGGCACAGTATTGGCTCTGTTTTGTAAGGAAGGGGACCTCGTTCCCGTTCTGACCAATATCTGCGCCGTTGGCAATGCCGGCGAAGATTTTGCCGCCCTGGCTCCGTCCGGCGCACAGCCCGCTACCACTCCGAGCAGCGAGGCCGCACCGGCTCCAGCCCAAGTGCCGGTCGTTGCTGCCACACCGGTTCAAACGCCTGTAACAGCAGCTCCGGCTGTGGAAAATGCTCCGATGAGCCCCAGAGCTCGCAAATTTGTTGCGGAACATCCCTTTGTCGTACCGGCACTTCAAGGCAGCGGTGCCCAAGGGCGCATCATCGCCAAAGATGTCGAAGAAGCTTATCAACAGGCTCCGCGCTTGAGCCCGACAGCAGCGGCTCTCCAAGCCGAAGGCATCAAAGCCCCGGCTACCGGAAGCGGTATCAGCGGTATGGTACTAAGCTCTGACATGGGCAAGACCACAGCTGCAGCTGCAGCTGAAAAACCGGCTGCTCTAGCGGCAGTTCCTGTAGCGGCAGGTGTAGATCAGATCACTGAAAAGCCATTCACGCACATTCGCAAGATCATTGCTGGGCGCCTGCAGGAATCCCTCTCCAGCATGGCTCAATACACGCTGAATGCAGAAGCCGATGTCAGCGGCCTCTTGTCGTTACGCGCCCGCATCAAAGAACAGGGCGAAAAACTCGGCTTGGCCAATATCAACATTGGCGATATGGTCATGTTTGCGGTGATCAAGGCCCTCGAAAAACATCCGGAAATGAATGGCGAATTCGCCAACAACGTCGTCAAACTGCATTCCGCGGTCAACATCGGTTTTGCCTGTGACACGCCGCGCGGGCTGATGGTGCCGGTTCTGCATCATGCCCAGCAGATGTCGCTTGCTCAGATGTGCAACACGGTCAAAAACATGGCCAAGCAGGCCAATAACGGGAATCTAAATCCCGATCTGCTCGCTGGCGCTACCTTCACGGTTTCCAATCTCGGCGCCTTTGGGATCACCACCTTTACTCCGGTCATCAGCGCCCCGCAGTTGGCCATTCTCGGCGTTGGCAAAACGCTGTTGCGCCCAATCCGCACGAAATCCGGTGATATTGAATATCGGGACTATATGCAGTTCTCTCTGACCGTGAATCACATGGTGATCGATGGCGCGCCAGGCGCCCGTTTTCTGCAGACACTGAAGAATTTGATTGAAAACTTTGAGCTGATCTGCATCGCCGGCTGAGTGAACTTCAGCCGTCCATCGCATACAAACGTGCACGAAAGAACATCAGGGATTCAGAAATTAAGGAAAGAAAGATGAGTTACGATTTAATTATTATTGGCGCCGGTCCCGGTGGTTATGAGGCCGCGGCCTATGCTGCAAAACTGGGAAAAAAAGTCGTCCTTTTTGAGAAGAATGAACTCGGCGGCACCTGTCTGAATGTCGGTTGTATTCCGACCAAGACCTTTCTGCGCTCAGCCAAGGCTCTGGAAGATTGTCATGAAGCCGGTCTGTACGGTGTCAAAACGCAAGCTGCCGTGCTAGATATGGCGGTCGTGCAGGAGCGCAAACAGAAAGTTGTCTCCATGCTGACTAGAGGTGTCGGTTCAATGCTCAAAGGCGCTAAAGTCGAAGTAATCAAAGCCGAAGCCAAATTGTTGGGTGGCGGCAAAGTCGAAGCCGCCGGCAAGGTCTATGAAGCCGCCAACGTTCTGATCGCAACTGGCTCGGTTCCTGCCGTCCCCCCGATTCCTGGCCTCAAAGAGAGTCCCGCAGTGCTGGATTCCACCGGCATTTTGAATCTAACCCAAGCCCCGAAAGAGCTGGTCATTATCGGCGGTGGCGTCATTGGGCTGGAATTCGCTTCGTTCTTTGCCAGCATTGGCAGCAAAGTCACCATCGTGGAAATGCTGCCCAAAATTGCTCCTGTTGTCGATGATGAAATTGGCAAAAAGCTGATGGCGGAATTGAAAAAGGCCGGCATCGTCTTCCATCTCTCCTGCAAAGTCGTCCGGATCGAAGGCAATACCCTGGTTTTCCAAGATCCCGAGGGCAAAGAGCAGAAAGTCAGTGGAGACTACATCCTCAATTCCACCGGGCGCAGTCCGGTTTTGCGGGGTTTTGGACTGGAAGAATGCCACGTCGATTTCGATCGTCGGGGCATCAAAACCGATGAATTCGGCAAAACCAATGTTCCGGGTCTCTGGGCCTGTGGCGATGTCACCGGACGCTGCCTGCTGGCACATGCCGCCACCCGCGAAGGAATCGTGGCCGTAAACAATATGTTTGGAAAGCCCGACCGGATGCGCTACAGCGCCATCCCGTCCGTGATCTATACGCATCCCGAAGTTGCTCAGGTCGGCGCTACCGAAGAAGAGCTCAAAAGCAAGGGCATTGCCTATCGCAAAGCCGTCATACCAATGGCCATCGCCGGACGTTTCATGGTAGAATATGCCGGCAAAAGTGGTACCGTCAAAGTCTTGGTCGGAGAAAAATATGGCCAGGTGCTCGGCGTGCATGCGATCGGCGGATGCTGCGGTGAATTCATCGCCAGCGCTTCCCACATGGTCGAACTCGAACTCCGAGTCGAGGATGTCCGCCAGATCGTCTTCCCACATCCCACCATTTCGGAAGCCTTGAAAGAAACCGTGCTGCACGCATAATCCAACCCGGATAGCTTGATTTTTCGTTTGTGTTTCACCCATTGTCAACCTGAAGGAGTTCTCTGATGACTAAATGCCTGGAAATTTATCCCGAAGAAGTTTTCAAAAAGGGGCAAATTGATTTCACCCCGATTCCGGTCTGTACTTATGACCTGGATCTGAAAGCCGAGAAGAAATTATTCAGCAAGGAAGAATTTGTCACGATTTATCATGACATGATGACCTTGCGCACCTTTGAGACGGTAATCAATGAATTGAAGCTGAAAGGCGAGTATCACGGCGTCAAATACAATCATGCCGGCCCAGCTCATCTTTCGATGGGGCAGGAAGCCGCCGCCGTCGGCCAAGCGTACAGCCTCGATGTCAACGACCATATTTTCGGTTCTCACCGCAGCCACAGCGAAATTCTAGCCAAAGGGCTTTCCGCGATCCGCAAACTCGAGGACACCGCTCTGGACAAGATCATGCGGGATTTTTTCGGCGGTGCCACCCTTAAGGTTGTCGAAAAATGCAACTGCAAAAACACCAAAGATCTGGCTCGACATTTCCTGATCTATGGCGCTTATGCGGAAATTTTTGCCCGGGTGACTGGCTTCAATAAGGGCTGGGGCGGGTCAATGCACTGCTTCTTCACCCCGTTCGGGATTTACCCGAACAACGCGATCGTCGGCGGCTCCGGCTCAGTCAGCCCTGGAGCGGCTCTGTTTAAACGTGTCAACCGCAAACCCGGTATCGTGGTCTGTAATATTGGAGATGCCTCCTTTGGTTGCGGCCCAGTCTGGGAAGGCATGATGTTCTCCGCCATGGCTCAATATCGCACTCTTTGGGACAAAGAACTCGGTGGCGGCCTGCCGTTGCTGGTCAACTGCTTCAACAACCAATACGGCATGGGTGGACAAACCAATGGCGAAACCATGGGTTATGAACTCCTGGCTCGCATCGGCGCCGGCGTGAACCCCGACCAGATGCATGCCGAACGCGTTAATGGCTACAACCCACTGGCCGTTATCGATGCAGTCAAACGTAAAAAACAGATCCTGCTCGACGGACGCGGCCCCGTTCTGCTCGACGTCGCCACCTACCGACTCGGCGGACATTCCCCCTCCGACGCCTCCAGCTACCGCACAAAAGAGGAAGTTGAGCGTTGGACCGCCGCGGATGCCATCCCTGCTTACTACGACAAGCTCGTTGCCGGCAAAGTCGCTTCTGCCCAAGAGCTCGATCAGGTACGCGAAGGCGTGGAAAACCTCGTCTTTGACATGTTCAAGCTGGCCATCAATCCAGAAATTTCTCCCTATGAAACCATGGAATCCAAATTCATCGAAACGGTGACCTATTCCAACCAGAAAATCGAAAAATTCGATGACCGCACTCCGGAAACGTTGGAGAAACTCGAAGACAACGATCAGTATAAGCGCATCCAGGGCAAAGTTCGTTTTGCGGGTGCCGATGGCAAAGCTGTTTCGGCCATGAAGCAATACAACTTCAACGATGCGGTTTTTGAAGCGATGGTGCACCGTTATCTGCTGGATCCGACGATGATTGCCTTTGGCGAAGAGAACCGGGACTGGGGGGGCGCCTTTGCCTGCTATCGCGGGTTGACCGAACTGCTGCCTTATCACCGCCTGTTCAACAGCCCGATTTCCGAAGCCGCGATTGTTGGCGCAGCGGTCGGCTATGCCCTTTGTGGCGGTCGAGTCGTCTGCGAACTGATGTACTGTGACTTCCTGGGCCGGGCTGGTGACGAAGTATTCAACCAGCTTTCCAAATGGCAGGCCATGTCCGGCGGTATCCTGAAGATGCCGGTTGTCCTGCGTATTTCGGTCGGCTTCAAATATGGCGCACAGCATTCTCAGGACTGGTCAGCTCTGGTCAATCACATCCCGGGCTTGAAAATTGTTTATCCGGTCACTCCGTATGACGCCAAGGGGCTGCTGAATACCGCTCTGGCGGGTACCGATCCGGTCATCTTCCTGGAAAGTCAACAGCTCTACGGAAAAGGGGAGCGTTTCCATACCGCTGGCGTACCGGAAGGCTATTACGAAATTCCGATTGGTGAACCGGATATCAAGAAAGAGGGCAAGGATCTGACCATGATCAGCTTCGGACCGACTCTGTTCAAAGCGCTGAATGCTGCGGAAAAACTCAAAGCATACGATGTAGATGCCGAAGTCATCGACCTGCGCTCGATCAATCCGTTGAACTATGAGAAACTCATTGCCTCCATCAAGAAAACTGGCAAAGTCATCCTTGTCAATGAGGCCGTCGAACGCGGCAATGTCATGCATAATATCGCTGCCAACCTCACCCAGCTCTGCTTCGATGACCTCGATGCACCACCAGCCATCGTCGGTGCCCATAACTGGGTCAGCCCAGCCGCTGAACTGGAAGCCAAATTCTTCCCGCAAGTCAGCTGGATCCTTGATACCATCCATGAACGGATCATGCCCCTGAAAGGCTATACCCCGGTAACCAACCGCAGCCTCGGCGAGCTCAACCGCACCCTCCGCGAAGGTGTCTGAGCCGCAGCTGTAACGCGCCTACGCGCTTGATAGCAAACCCAAACCGCCCCGGCAGAAAACAACTCTGCCGGGGCGGTTTTATATTTTCAGGCCTGAATTTCAAGGAATGCGAAGTGTGGAAGCAGGCTGATGCAGCAGACAAATCCCATGCTCTCGATTGATAGATGGCCGGGGCTCGTTTCAAGTAGTCATACCCGGTGCAATGGGCGGTATTGGCATACCAAGCCGTGGAATTGTTAACTTAAGCGAAGCGGTTAATGCCGCAAAAATCACTTAACCGATTCAAAATAAATAACATGCAAAATTCATGCCCGACGCAGTTGACGGCTGAAGAACGATAAAAACTGTTTTTTTGCTACGCTTTCAGAAAATACAATCTCATTAAAACCATATTTTCTCCGTAAATCGAAAGACAACTCATGCTTACGATGTAGAAAAAGGCCAAAGTGAACGAAATTCTGCGATACCTACTTTGATCCCGTCCATCTTTTATTGTGCAAGCACCAGCAAGATGGTATAGGGGGGGGGCGTTAGCCCGTTTTAAGTAATGAATACCCTTTCACCTTGGAATGTTCTGGTATTTCCACGAAACTTTGAGCCTTTGTGGATGAAATCCTCCGGAATTTCTTTTTATCCTTAAGAGACTCTTCTGTCTTTATGATGCACTCGCATCTGCCTGGCGGATAAATGTTTCCTGTGCGTCCTTGTCAAGATCGTTGAAACGGACGTTCCAGCCACAAACGCGCACCTGCAGAGTTTCATACCGTTTGGGATGCGCCTGCGCATCGCGTAAAACATTAGCATCGAAAATATTGAACTGCAGTCCGCTGCCACCGCGCCGGATAAACGTACGAATCAGCGACACCAGGATTCCAATTCCTTCTGCCCCTTGCACCGATGTCGGGTGAAGCATTAGATCAAGACAGGTGCCGCACGGCCAATCAGTCATATCCACTTTGAGCACCGATTCCATTAGTGCCGTGACACCATTCTTATCCATAGCGATAACAGCATCCATATTTTTAGACATCGGTTCGCCCGCATAACGTCCTGAAGGCAGTGCGCCGATTTCACGCCCGCGTTCAACCACCGCCTGTCCATAGATCGAAGGAGTGATTTTACCGCCTCGTCCGTTCGGCAAATTGTTCAGTACTTTTGCTGAATAATTGATCACCCTAAGGGCAATGTCATCGGCTTGCTGATCGTTATTCCCCCACTTGGGACATGTCGTACGTGCAAGAAAATTAAGTTTTTCGTATCCTTTCCAGTCGGCGGCAAGAGCCTTTTTTAGCACAGAAAGCGAACAGATTTTTCTACGGTAGACCAGTTCGCGAATTGCCGCAAGTGAATCAACACAATCGGCAATATAAGATGCAACACAACCAGTAGTATTATATTTCGCCCCGCCTTCGGTGATATCACGTCCAGACTCGACGCACTCGGCAAAGGTCGCCGACAAAAGTGGCACCGGGTTGATCTCCGGCCAGATTTTTTCACACCGCGCCTGCTGGGTTGCCATTTCGCCCGCCGAATCAGCAAGATCGGCGAGAAATGCCGCCATCAGTTTTTCGAACGAACGATAAGCCGCACCGTATTTCAATGTATGCAACAAAACGCACGGGAACAGCAAGTGTGTTGCGCCGGACAACGAGATCTCTTTGCCCATAATTGCTGGCTCATAACAACCGATCGGGACGACATTATGCACATCATCCGGCGCACGCCCCGCTTTGAGCATGCTCTTGATGATCATATCATAATTGAGTGAAACGATCGCTGTACGCCCATCCCGGATGGACTTCATACATAATTCGATAAAATCATATGGAGTATTTTCTCGAAGAAAGACAGAAAGCTTCGGGTCGACAACATTCATCTCGTAATAAGTTTCCATGCCGAGATAGGAGAGTTCGTTGATATCGGGTCCGAAACAGAAGTTTTTTCCGAAAAGCTTTCCCTGATGTTTGGTGTAAAAACGCATCCAGTAGTGTTTCAACAGTTCCTTGGCTCCGTCGCGTGTCAACAGCCCCGCAGCAAGATCATGCCGGTAAAAACGGATAAAGTCACGGTCGAAACGCCCCATTGAGCGGACCGATGCCTTACCGTTTTCAATCAGCTCATGCAAAAAATAGGTCAACTGAAACGCCTCATGAAGCGTCTCTGGCGGGCGCTTAGCGATTGCCAGCAAGGCCTTGTTATGGGACGCTTTGCCAAGCCGTTCGGAGAGTCGAATTGCTCCATCATACACCAAAACGCAGGCTCGATGAAACGGAGTACCTCCTGCTTTGGCAGCGCGAGACCGCAGTCCCGGCAAGCCAAGCTCGAGCACCGCCTGCCAATCGGGTGAAACATGGCTCGCGTCCACCATAAAGTGTATTCCGCGTTCGAAGTCAAGTCTGCCGAGTAATTCCAGTCCATGAAACTCTTTTTCCCACTCCGTCTTTCTTCGTTCGTAGAAAAGTCTTTCAAATAAATTGCCATGCTCAACCAATCCGGCAAAAAGGTGATTCGGTTCCGGACAGATTCTCGCTTCGGTGCAAATCAGATTCATCAAATAAGCATGGGACAAAATGTATGGTTCATCAGGATTTTCGGCACAATGACACCGGAACTTCGCTTCGATCTTTTCTGGCGACAGCCCGGAAGCAGAATCAAACACAAATTTTTCGTTCATCATTTCCATCTTCACACGGTCATCCTCAAAGTTCAACATCAATACCCAAAACAGTATTTGCATTTTATATAACTATAGTATATTACAAGTATAATACAATAAAATACAGAAAAGCAATCGAAAGTTTATACTTTTATGACAGAGGTGCAAGTCAACCACGATGTTTTTCATCTGGCGCATGAGACAAGTCTCACGCCAAAATGGTTTCTAAGCCGCTCATTAACACGCAAAGCAAGAGAATTATTGAAGCGCGGCAAAAGAAACAGTGAAGTAGCGGATATTGTGGATGATAACTCAAATTCAATAACGAGTTCTATTTTTCTCGCTTCTTCAAAAAAATGACAGGTATCACACCAAGTGAACACCGTAAACAGAATTAGGCGCGTCCTGAACGGGCATCAAGACCGTAATTTTTCAGAATATTCGCAGCATGAAGCAAGGCATCATCAGTAGGACTATCGACTTGCGGCAAGGTGTCAGGTAGCCCGAGGGCAACATATTTTGAACGGGCAAGATCATGATAAGGCAGAAGTTTCACGCAGGTGATGTTCAGTGACCCGAGAAATCTTCCTGTTGCAGCCATATTTTCGTCCGAATCATT
>JBAXYW010000126.1:0-9916 GCA_041670605.1 Lentisphaeria bacterium | reverse complement strand
TGTGTTTGGGTTTCAGGCCAAAGCCGCGATGATTTCCGCGGTCATTTCTCTGGTGCCGAGAGGTGTACTGTCGTTGTCGTGGATATCACGGGTGCGGCAGCCCTTGAGCAGGGTTTTTTCGACAGCCGCTTCGATGCGCTCGGCTTCCCTGTTCATATCAAACGAATAGCGCAGCATCATGGCGATCGAAAGGATGGTGGCAATCGGATTGGCCAAGTTTTTGCCGGCAATATCCGGAGCGGAGCCATGAATAGGCTCATACATCCCGCAACGGCTCTCGCCGAGGGAAGCCGATGGCAGCAGTCCGATCGATCCGGTTAGCTGAGAAGCCTCGTCGGAAAGAATATCACCGAACATATTGGCGGTCACGATAACATCAAACTGGGCGGGATCGCGGATCAGCTGCATGGCGGCATTGTCCACCAGCATGTCAGACAACGCAATGTCAGGATATTCTTTAGCGACTTCATGGACACGTTCTCGCCAGAGCCGGGAACTCTCGAGTATATTCGCCTTGTCCACGCTGCAGACTTTCCGGGTGCGTTTGCGCGCCAGATCAAAGGCGACTCTGGCAATCCGATCAATTTCCGTTTGATTGTAGATTTCAGTGTCGAAGGCGATCGTATTCCCGTCGGCATCGGTTTTGCGACCCCGTTCGCCGTAGTAAATGCCGCCAGTGAGTTCGCGAACAATCACCATATCGAAGCCTTTTTCCGCCGTTTCTTGATGCAGGGGACAGGCATCTTTGAGTACCTTGAAAAGGCGGGCGGGGCGGATATTGGCAAATAGTCCGAGTCCTTTGCGGATTCCCAGCAGGGCTCTTTCGGCTCGAAGATGACCAGGTAGATTATCCCATTTGGGGCCGCCGACCGCACCGAGCAGGACGCTGTCGCTGTTTTTACAAGTTGCCAGCGCTTCATCGGTCAAAGGGATTCCGTGCTGATCAATCGAGCGTCCTCCCGCCAGGACCGGCTGATACTGAAAACGCTCAGGCGCTACCTTCTCCAGAACTTGGATGGCGGCCTGAACGATTTCCGGCCCAATCCCATCGCCTTCAATAACTGCTAACTGAAAGGTCATACTAACTCCTCCATCGCTTTGAATAAACCCCCGGCATGAATAATCTTCTGAAGAAAAACCGGAAAAGGCGGGAATTGTCCTTCGGTCTTCCGGGTGAGGTTCTTCAGAACTCCATTCTCAAAATTGATTTCCAGCTGATCGCCTTCTTCGATCTCGCCGTTGAATTCCACAATTGGCAGGCCGGTATTGATTGCATTGCGATAAAAGATTCGGGCGAAACTTTTTGCCACGACGCAAGCGATACCGGATTCTTTGATGGCAATTGGGGCATGTTCACGCGAGGAACCACAGCCGAAATTTTGTCCTCCGACGATGATGTCGCCGTTTTGTACGCGTTTGACAAAGGTTTTGTCGATGTCTTCCATGCAGTGCGACGCGAGTTCCTTCGGATCTGAAGTATTCAGATAGCGAGCCGGGATGATAACATCCGTATCGACATTATCGCCGTAACGGATTACTTTGCCGGAAATTTTCATATTTTAACATCCTTTCAAACAAACGATTTTTAGTTTTTTCACAGGGTGGCCGGGTCCGTGATTACTCCAGTCAGTGCGGAGGCAGCGGCCACTTCCGGGCTGGAGAGATAGACTTCACTTTCCGGGTGTCCCATCCGTCCGACGAAATTCCGGTTGGTCGTGGCCAGGGCTCGTTCGCCTTTGGCCAGAATTCCCATATGCCCGCCGAGGCAGGGGCCGCAGGTGGGTGTCGATACTGCGCAGCCGGCTTTGACGAAAATTTCCAGCAGGCCTTCCTGCATGGCATCGAGATAGATTTTCTGGGTGGCGGGGATGATCAGCGTGCGTACCCGGCGGTGAACCTTGTGTCCCTTCATGATTTTTGCAGCGATCTGCAGGTCAGAAAGCCGGCCATTAGTACAGGAACCGATGACGACCTGATCAATCCGGGTCTCCGGAATTTGATCAAAAGTCCGGGTATTCGAGGGCAGATGTGGGAACGCGACTGTGGAACGCACTTGGCTTAGATCAATGTTCATCACCGAATCATATTGTGCATCCGCATCGGCGTTATAGACGACTGGCTGGCGTTTGGAATGATCGGCAATAAAACGCAAGGTCGAGTCATCGACCGGGAAAATGCCATTCTTGGCTCCGGCTTCAATCGCCATATTGCAGATGCACAAACGGTCATCCATACTCAGGGAGGCGACGCCATCGCCAGCGAATTCCATCGATTTGTACAAAGCCCCATCAACCCCGATTTTGCCAATGATATGCAGAATCACATCTTTGCCGCTGACCCACTTGCTCAGTTTGCCATGCAGATTGAATTTCATTGCGCTGGGTACTTTGAACCACGCTTTACCATAGGCCATGCCGACGGCCATGTCTGTGGAACCCACCCCAGTCGAAAAGGCGCCTAATGCGCCATAGGTGCAGGTGTGGCTATCTGCGCCGATGATCAAATCGCCGGCTACGACCAGCCCTTTTTCCGGCAATAAAGCATGCTCAATGCCGACTTCTCCGACATCGAAGAAATTCTCAATTTTCTTCTCGTCGGCGAATTCGCGCACCTGTTTGGTTTGTTCGGCCGCCTTGATATCCTTATTTGGGGTGAAGTGATCCATCACCAGAGCGATTTTCTGGCAGTCAAATACGCAGCCGGCGCCGGCTTTGCGGTATTCGTTGATGGCTACTGGGGCGGTGATGTCATTGGCCAGAACCAAATCCAGGCCAGCCATGATCAGTTCGCCCGGACAGACGGATTCCTGCCCCGCATGGGCCGCCAGAATCTTTTGGGACATGGTCATTTGCATAAGTGCTTACTCCATTTCTGTTCAAAAACAAATGTTTGCAGTCAATATGAAAAAAATCAGTTTTTTTTGCTGCCTTTTTCGTGGGATTCTGAGAAGCCGGGGCTTATTTCAGAATATATTCGATGGAATCGACGAGTGCCAGCCAGCTGGCCTGAATGATATCGTAGGAAACCCCGACGGTCGTCCAGGTCATTTCGCCGTCGGTGCTTTCGATTAGAACCCGGACTTTGGCAGCGGAAGCTTGTTCTGCAGTCAGGACGCGGACTTTATAGTCGGTCAGATGTACCTTACGCACTTCCGGGTAGAAGACGATTAAGGCTTTGCGTAAAGCTAAATCGAGGGCGTTGACTGGGCCATTACCGAGGGAGGCTGAGGTTTCTGTCTTGCCATCGACTTCGATGGTCAGCATGGCATACGCGCTCAGTTCTCCATTCGGACTGGGATATTCGCCGCTGGTCTTGTACATGATCAGCTTGAAATGCGGCTGATACCGCCCAAGAACATTCAACACCATCAATTCAAAACTCGCATCTGCGGATTCAAACTGATAGCCCTCATGTTCCAGTTCCTTGAGCCGCTGGACGATCGCCGCTGTTTCCGGGGAATCTTTCTTCAATTCCGGTGCGATGCCGCTGAGCTTGGCCAGTACGGTGGTGCGCCCCGAGACTTCGCTCATCAGGAAACGACGCTTGTTGCCGACTGCTTCGGGGTTGACATGCTCAAACGAATACGAGCACTTGCTCACTCCGTCAATATGCATTCCGCCCTTGTGAGCAAAGGCACTCAGGCCGACATACGGCTTATGCGTCGGTACTGGCATATTCGAGATTTCCGAGATGGCATAGACGGCATCGGAAAGCTTGCTCAGATCGCTGTTGATGCACTGATAACCCTGTTTCAACTGCAAATTAGGGATGATAATGCTTAAATCCGCGTTGCCGCAACGTTCCCCGATTCCGATGAAGGTACCCTGCACCTGCAGCGCGCCCGCGGTGACTGCCAGCATCGAATTGGCCACTGCGCAACCCGTGTCATTATGGCAGTGGATGCCGATCTGACGCCCCGGGAAGAGTCGGACGATTTCCTGCGTGATCCGAAAACCCTCATCCGGGCTGCAGCCACCGTTGGTATCGCAGAGGCAGAGCGAATCCGCCCCGGCTTTATCCGCAGCTTTGAGCACATCGATCGCACAAGTCGCATCGCTCTTGTAACCATCGAAAAAATGCTCCGCATCAAAGATCAGTTCCTTACCTTGTTTTTTAAAGAATTCCACGGTGTCAAAAACTAGCTCCAGGTTATTTTCATTGCTGGTTTTGAGAATTTCCCGGATATGTAGATCCCAACTTTTGCCGAAAATCACAATGGTGTCAGTGTTGGCTTTGAGCAGAGAAAGCACATTGTCATCTTCCTCCACCTTCAGATTTTTGCGGCGGGTACTGCCGAATGCGCAGAGTTTGGCGTTTTTGAGGGGGATCTCCGCCGCCCGTTTAAAGAATTCGATATCCTTGGGGTTCGAGCCCGGGTTCCCGGCCTCGATATAGGATACCCCGATATCATCCAGAGCCCGGATGATATGGAGCTTATCCGATACAGAGAACGAGATGCCCTCACTCTGCGCCCCGTCACGCAGGGTGCTGTCCAGTATGAACAATTTTTTCATTTTGACCTCATAACAGCCGATTCAGGCCGTTGATATATGCCATGATACTCGCTTCAATGATATCCGTTGAAAGTCCCCTGCCGATTACGGACTTGACACCGCATTTGATCTTGACGATGACTTCGCCGAGAGCATCATTGCCTTCGGTTACCGAAAAGATCGAGTAATCTTCCAGAATGTGCGGCGGGGCTGGAATGACCTTGTCAATCGCCTTGTAGGCGGCATCGATCGGACCATCGCCTATTGCTACCTCCTCAAGCAGTTTATTATCTTCATGTTGCAGGCGTACGACTGCGCTGGACGTAACATAATTTCCACAACTTACCGTAAAACGATCCAGTTTGAAACCGCCTGCGGACTCCACGATTTTGCGTCCGGCGAGTGCCTCGAGATCATGATCATTGATCGTTTTTTTCTTATCGGCGAGCTGTTTGAAGCGTTCGAAGAGTTCATCGACATCTTCCTTGCTCAGCTGGTAACCCAGTTCGCTCAAGCGTTTTTCCACCGCATGCCGACCGCTGTGTTTGCCGAAAACCATTTCGTTGTTCAACAGTCCAATGGACTGTGGAGTCATGATTTCATAGGTCTCGCGGTTTGCCAAGACGCCATGCTGATGGATACCAGCTTCATGGGCAAAGGCATTGGCACCGACGATCGCTTTGTTGATTGGCGGCGGCAGACCCAGCAGGTTGTACACCAGGCGGCTGGAGCGATAAATCTGCGTGGTATCAATATTCGTTTCGCAATTGTAGAAGTTCTTGCGGGTATGCAGACCCATGACGATTTCTTCCATGGCAGCATTGCCGGCTCGTTCGCCCAAGCCATTGACTGTGCATTCAATCTGTCCGGCGCCGGCGACGACTGCAGCCAGTGAATTGGCGACCCCCAAGCCCAGGTCGTTGTGACAATGCACTGAGAGGGTCACATTCTCAATGCCCTTCACATGATCCGCCAAGTATTTCAGCATCGCCATCATCTCGGTCGGCGTTGCATACCCGACGGTGTCGGGTACATTCAAAACCGTCGCCCCAGCCGCAATCGCAGTCTCCAAAGCGCGAGCCAGAAACTCCTTCTCGCTGCGCATCGCATCCTCCGCAGAAAATTCCACATCCGGCAGATATTTTTTTGCATAGCGAACCATATCGCCAATTGTACTGAGCACCTTTTCCGGCGACATCTTCAGCTTGTACTCCATGTGGATCGGCGAGGTCGCCAGAAAGGTGTGAATGCGCGCATTGCGGGCTCCGCGCAGGGCTTCGTAGGCCGCGTCAATATCTTTAGGCACTGCGCGTGCCAAGCTGCATACGGTACTGTCTTTGATGACTTCGCTGATCTTCTGGATCGATTCAAAATCCCCTTTCGAGGCGATGGCGAAGCCGGCTTCAATGACATCGACGCGCAAGCGTTCCAGAGCCAGTGCAATCTCGATTTTTTCCTTCAGATGCATACTGCAACCGGGGGCTTGTTCGCCATCGCGCAAGGTTGTATCAAATATTTTAATCGTTCTCATGGTATTTCATTCCGAATCATTGGCTGTTCTACAATTGTTTTCTGCCGTCTTGCCTCTGCTCAGTCCTTAAAAGCCGCTCCGCGATCGGCGGAGGTGACGGACTGCGCGTAGCGTTTAAGGTAGCCACTAAGGTTTTCTTGTTGCCGGAGCGGCATGTTTTGACGACGTAGAGCCAATTCTTCGTCGGAAAGCAATAAATTCAAGGTGCCTTTACTGATATTGATGGCAATCCGGTCGCCTTCTTTCACATAGGCAATCGGTCCGCCGGCCTGTGCTTCAGGGGAAATATGCCCGATGGCGGCACCGCGAGTAGCGCCAGAGAAGCGTCCATCGGTCAGCAAGGCGACGGAGCTATCCAAACCCATGCCGGCGATGGCGGAGGTCGGGCCGAGCATTTCCCGCATGCCGGGGCCGCCACAGGGTCCTTCATAGCGGATGACTACCACGTCGCCCGCCTTGATCTTTTGCTGGTAAATGGCTTCGATGGCCGCTTCTTCACCGTCAAAAACGCGAGCTGTGCCTTCATATTGTAACATGCTTTCAGCGACAGCGCTTTTCTTGACGATGGCGCCATTGGGGGCCAAATTGCCAAACAGCACAGCGAGTCCGCCAACCGCTGAACAGGGTTTTTCTACTGCGGCGATGACGCCCCGTCCCTTGCGCCCGGATTTGGCCAGATTTTCAGCGACGGTTTTGCCGGTGGCCGTCATTAACGAGGTATCCAGCAGGCCGACTTTCGTCAATTCTTTCATGACGGCGTAGACTCCGCCATCGGCATAGAGATCCTGCATATGGTGTTTTCCTGCTGGCGCCAGGCGGCACAGATTCGGTGTTTTGGCGCTGACTTCATTGACCAGCTGCAGGGAAAATGGGATTTTCGCTTCGTGAGCGATCGCTGCCAGGTGCAGCACGGTATTGGTGGAACAGCCCAGAGCCATATCGACGGCCAAGGCATTGCGTATTGCCGCCGGGGTCAGGATATCGAGTACTTTCAGGTCACGTTGCACCAGTTCCATGATTTTCATGCCGGCTTCTTTGGCCAAGCGAGCTCGTGCCGCAAAAACGGCAGGGATGCTGCCATTGCCTTCCAGCGCCAAGCCGACTGCCTCGGTCAGGCAGTTCATGGAATTCGCGGTGAACATGCCGGAACAGGAGCCGCAACTCGGGCAAGCGTTTTCTTCAATGTTGGCCAAATCCTCTTCGTTAATCTTGCCGACCTTGAAAGCCCCAACGCCTTCGAAAACACTGTTCAAGTCCAGGCAACGGCTGCCGTCGTCGGATTCCAGCGACAACATGGCTCCGCCGCTGACAAAAACCGCTGGCAGATTCAGTCGCGCCGCCGCTATCAGCATGCCAGGGACAATTTTATCGCAGTTGGGAATAAAGACCAGACCGTCAAAGCGGTGTGCACGCACCATGCATTCCACGCTGTCGGCGATTAATTCGCGGGTACAGAGCGAGTATTTCATGCCGCTGTGCCCCATGGCGATGCCGTCACAAACCCCGATGGTATTGAATTCCATCGGAGTACCGCCGGCGCTGAGCACCCCATATTTCACCGCCCGGGCGATTTCCTGTAAATGGAAGTGGCCGGGAACGATTTCATTAAAGGAATTAACAATCCCGATCAGCGGACGGTCGATTTCCTTCTGGGTCATGCCCATAGATTTCAGTAGTGAGCGGTGCGGTGCGCGTTCAACGCCTTTTTTTACGTGATCTGAATTCATGGTGATTCCTCAACGGTCTTTTCTGTAGGTCTTCCTTAAAATGACCCCTGCAGCAAAGGTGCTGCAGGGGGACAAGCGCAGGTTGATTATTCCTTGTATTCTTTCTTCTTCCAGCTCATTCTGGAACGCAATTCATCACCGGTTTTTTCAATCAGGTGTTCTTTTTCGATTCGGCGCATGGCATTGAAATGCGGACGATTGGCCTGGTTCTCCAAAATCCAGTTGCGAGCAAAAGTGCCATCCTGAATTTCTGCGAGGACCTTGCGCATTTCGTCTTTGACCGAGTCATTGATGATGCGTTTGCCGACCGAGTAATCCCCATATTCTGCGGTATCGCTGATCGAGTAGCGCATAAAGGAAATTCCACCCTGAACGACCAGGTCGATGATCAATTTCATTTCATGCAGGCATTCAAAGTAAGCGCTTTCCGGCTGATATCCGGCTTCTACCAGAGTTTCGAATCCCGCTTTCATCAGGGCGGTTACCCCGCCGCAGAGTACAGCCTGTTCGCCGAACAAGTCGGTCTCGGTCTCTTCCTTGAATGTGGTCTGCAACACGCCGGCTCTGGCGCCGCCGATGGCTCCTGCATAAGCCAGCGCAGTCTGCATGGCTTTGCCGCTGGCGTCCTGCTGGACGGCCACCAGGCAGGGGACCCCTTTACCTTCTTCAAATTCACTGCGTACGGTATGCCCGGGGCCTTTCGGGGCAATCATGATGACGTCGATATCCTTCGGCGGACGAATCTGGCCAAAATGAATATTGAAACCATGCGCAAAAGCTAAGGTTTTGCCGGGGGTCAGATTCGGTTCGATGTCACTGCGATACAGGGCGGCTTGTTTTTCATCATTGACCAGAATCATGATGATGTCGGCTGCTTTGACCGCTTCCCCAGTGTTGGCGACTTTCAGGCCGCGGGCTTTGGCTTTTTCCTTGGAAGGCGAACCCTCATACAGGCCGACCGTGACATCTATCCCGGAGTCTCGCAGATTCAAGGAATGAGCGTGGCCCTGGCTGCCATAGCCGATAACCGCAACTTTCTTCCCCTTGAGTACCGCCTGATTGCAATCTTGTTCGTAGAAAATCTTCGCCATGATACACTTACTCCTTTTCTTCTTGTTCATTTCCGTTATTTCTGCTGTGCAGAGTCGGAATCCATCGTTAAGGTCCTGCGTCCTCGGGAAATCGCGGTTAGCCCGGTGCGGCATAATTCCGCAACCCCAAAGGGGCGCAAGTACTCGACAAACGCATCGCATTTCGAACGCTCTCCAGTGATCTCCAGGGTCACTGAATCATTGTTCAAATCAACTACCTTTGCCCGAAAGACCGCCACGGCTTCCATCAAGCCGGCTCGCGACTTCTGGGCAATATTCAATTTAATCAACATCAATTCGCGCATCACCGTCGAGGCCGTCGGCATGAGTTCCACAATTTTCACATCATGGAGTTTTTCCAGCTGCCGGACGATCTGGTTTTTCACATAGTCGTCTCCGCGTGCCGTAATGGTGATCCGGGAAATATGCGGATCATCGGTGACACCGACCGAGAGACTGTCAATATTAAAGGCTCGGCGGGAAAAAAGGCTTGACACTCTGGTCAGTACGCCGGCTTCGTTATTCACTAACATGGACAGGATGAATTCATCGGGATTCATGGGGCGCTCCTTTGCTCATGCTTTCAGGATGATATCTTTGATTGTACCGCCCGGCGGGATCATCGGCAACACTTTGTCGTCGGGATCAATCACCGCTTCAATTAATACTGGGCCTTTGGCGGCAAACGCTTTTTTGACGGCGGCATCGAGTTCTTCCAGTTTGCTTACGCGTATTCCTTGGGCGCCAAAAGCTTCTGCCAGTTTCAGATAGTCGGTGCGGCGATTCAAACTGGTTTGTGAATAGCGGCGGTCAAAGAACATCGTTTGCCACTGCCGCACCATGCCCAGTGCATTGTTGTTCAGCAACACAATCACCAGAGGTAGTTGATTGGACACTGCGGTGGCCATCTCATTCATGTTCATATGAAAGCTGCCATCACTGGTGAACAATACCGTCTTCTTTTTGCCGTTGCCGATGCAGGCTCCAATGCAGGCTCCCATGCCGAAACCCATCGTTCCCAAACCGCCAGAAGTAATGAAACTGCGTGGTTTGGAAAATTGGTAGTATTGAGCT
>JBAXYW010000125.1:0-9953 GCA_041670605.1 Lentisphaeria bacterium | reverse complement strand
ATTTGTTTCCGTTTTCGTTCCCAGAATGTGCCCGGAGCTTCCAGCTCCGGATTTGTTTCCGTTTTCGTTCCCAGAATGTGCCCGGAGCTTCCAGCTCCGGATTCGTCCCCGTTTCCGTTCCCAGAATGTGCCCGGAGCTTCCAGCTCCGGATTCGTCCCCGTTTTCGTTCCCAGAATGTGCCCGGAGCTTCCAGCTCCGGATCCGTCCCCATCCCCCGTCCCCCCACACTACTCTCTGCCCACTGAACTAAAAATTATACTGTCCTGCAATTGAAAAATAGCAAAAAACGGTTACATTGATAGATTTACGGTTGATTACAGGTTGATTTGCCGGATGATCCGGTTAATATTTTTTTTAGCCATTGATTATGGAGATTACTGTGGAATTATCGTTACTGCAATTGTTTACTATGGCACAAACATGTCCTCCTGCAGCTGCCAGCGGTTCAGCGGGAAATCCTTTTGGGTCTCTGCTGATCATGGTTCCCCTGTTTGGTCTAATGTATTTTCTGTTTATCCGTCCACAGAAGAAAAAACAACAGCAAGTCATGGAAATGCTCAAGACTTTGAAAGCCGGTGATAAAGTCATGACAAGCAGTGGCGCATTAGGCGTGATCAGTAAGGTAACCGATAAGACCGTGCGCATCCTGTTTGCGGACAAAGTCGAAATTGAATTCGTCCGTTCGGCAGTTGCCGAAATCATCACCGAACCGACTGCTGAACAAACAGCCTCCAAATAATATTTTGGGGCGTGAAAATATTCATAAAAAAACGGCATTATCCCGGGGAAAGAAGTTTAAGGTAAAAAGCGCATGAAAAAATCACTGATTATCCGTTGGAGTATTATACTGCTGGTGATTGTCGCCTGGACTTGGTCCATGTTTCCTATCACGGATCGGGATTACTTGAGTGAATTTCAGAAGTTGGCAGAAAAGAAAGTCGCCATACTGGCCAACGAAGCGAAACAAGTCCCTCTGCCCCAGCAAGCTGAAGAGTTGAAAATCAAAATGGAGGCTCTTAGTGATACCGAAAGCCAGGAATACAAAACGCTTTCCGAGCAATATCAGCAATTGACCGCAACCCCTGAATATATTGCGCAAAGTAAAAAGCCGGAAAATGAAAGCCGGAAGGCCTATGCGGATTACCAGGAACTACTCAAACGGGTCGACGAAACCCAGAAAAACGACAAGAAAATTTCCGGATATAAAGCCGTGGAATGGGCGGCCAATGGGGATTCAGATCACTACCGGATCAGCTTGGGAAACTTTATCAAAGTCCCTTTCCAAAACAAGGCGTCGAACAAAACGATCCTGCGCTACGTGCGCTTGAAATCCGCTGGCAAACTCAACTTGGGACTCGATCTCAAAGGCGGCACTGAATTCATCGTCGGTTTCGATGCCAGCAAACTATCCTCCAATGACCATGCCGAAGAAATTCGGGATCGCGTCTTGGAAATTCTGCGCAATCGCTTGGATAATATGGGGGTAACGGAGCCGGAAATCAAAGCCATCACGTCGGACTCGATCTCGATCCGCATGCCCAGTGTCGATGAAGCCGACAAGAGTGACATCCGCCACACCATCAAACAAAGTGCCCGCCTGCAATTCCATCTGGTGGCAGCCAACAACAGTGAACTGGTCAGCCAATACAGCGAAAATCCCCGCACTTTTCAGACTCCCCTGCATCTGATTCGTAAAGAAATTGAAGAAGAAAAAAACGGAGAAGTCCACACCGAAGTGATTTTTATTGAAAAGAATCCGGAACTGATCAAGGGAGATGATGTCGACCGGGCTGTCCCCAATGTGAACGAATTCGGCAATTGGTCGATCAGTCTGCGTTTTAATCCGCGCGGTGCCGCCGCCTTTGCGGATGCCACCGGCAAAAATGTTGGTCGTCGTCTAGCCATCGTCCTTGATGATCGCGTCTACAGCGCCCCAAATATTCGGGAAGCCATTTCCGGGGGACAGGCTGAAATCAGCGGTTCATTTACCTTTGAGGAAGCCAAACGTCTGTCCGGTGTCATCGCTTCGGGTAATCTCCCAGTCTCCATTGATATCACCAGTGAGTTTGGTACCGAACCCAGCCTCGGGGTAGACTCCATCCGCAATGGTGCCATGGCGGGATTGTTCGGCTTATTCCTAGTTATCTTGATGATGCTCTGGTACTATAAGTTTGCCGGCATCGTCGCTGTCCTTGCCCTGATTGTCAATGCCCTGCTAGTCATTGGCACGATGGCAATCACGAAAGCGACCATTACCATGCCCGGTCTGGCAGGTATGGTGCTTACCATCGGTATGGCCGTCGATGCCAACGTCTTGATTTTTGAACGCTTCCGTGAAGAATTGCAGAAAGGCAAATCGCTAATCGCAACCATCAAAGCCGGCTATGAACGCGTTTTTAGCTGTATCATTGATGCCAATCTAACGACACTTTTCACCTGCTTCTTCCTGTATAAATACGGTTCCGGATCGGTACGCGGTTTTGCTATCACGCTGGGTTTCGGTATCCTCGCCAGCATGTTTACCGCCCTGTTCATGACGCACGCCATTTTTGACCTGCTGATCTACAAAGGCTGGCTGAAATCCCTCTCGATGCGCTGCTTCAGCATCTTCAAAAATACTGAGATTGATTTCTCCAAGTACCGCCGACAAATGATCACCTGCTCAATCTTCCTGGTCGTGGTTTCACTGATCAGCGTGGTCGTACGTCGCGACTCTATCATGGGGATTGACTTCTCCGGCGGGACACAATTGACCTACGCCTGCGATGGAGAAGAACCTGATGTCGAAAAAATTCGTACTTATCTGGCTTCTCAAGGGCAAGATCGCGTCCGCGTCGGATATAAACGCGGTCAAGGCGGAGACCGGGAGCTGGAAATTGTGTTAGCGAACATGGCCGGTGATCCCAGTGAATTCAGCCAGGCTCTGGATGCCACCTTCCCGGAATGCAAACTAACGCCCAGTTCAACCTACTCCGTTGGCGGTAGCGTCGGCAGCAAATTCCGTAATGATGCAATGCTAGCTTCGCTTCTGTCCTTTTTGGCCGTCATCATTTACCTCTCTTTCCGCTTTGAATTCATCTATGGTTTGGCTGCAGTAGTCGCCGTCATCCATGACGTCATTGTCTCGGCCGGCTTGTTTTTTATTCTCCACCAAGGAGAACTTTCCCTTACCGTTGTAGCGGCGTTAATGACGATTATCGGATATTCCCTCAATGATACGATTGTTATTTTTGACCGCATCCGGGAAACCCGTTCTTTACGAAAGGATCTCGGCTACATGGAACTGGTCAACCTAAGCATCAACCAGACCTTGTCGCGTACCATCCTGACCACAATAACCACCATGCTCGCGGTCGTCTCCCTGCTGGTTTTCGGCGGCGGTGTCATCTTCGACTTTGCCATTATCATGTTTTATGGTATGATTACCGGCACCTACTCGACCATTTTCATCGCCACTGCAATCGTCATCTATTGGCACCGGCAGGAAAAAGGGAAAACCAAGTCCGTCAAACTGGCGGTTGAAGACAGCGCCAGTTAAGCATTTCCAAAACGCTTCACAGGAATACTTTAAATGCAGTTTTTGCAGAAAAAACAAGCGTTCATTTGTGATATGGATGGCGTGATTTATCATGGCAATCGACTGTTGCCCGGAGCGAAAGACTTTGTCAACTGGCTGCAAAAAGAAGAGAAAAAATTTCTTTTTCTGACCAATAGCAGTGAACGTTCCCCGCGCGAGCTGAGCCAGAAGATGGCTCGATTGGGAATCGAGGTGGATGAAACCCACTTTTATACCAGTGCACTGTGCACGGCGACCTTCCTGGCCAGCCAGAAACCTGGCGGCAGCGCTTATGTGATCGGTGAAGCCGGGCTCATTCAGGCTCTCTATGAATCCGGTTTCTCCATGAATAATGTCGATCCGGATTATGTGGTTATTGGTGAAACCAGATCCTACAATTTTGAGAAGATTGAAACAGCGGTCACTCTAGTACATAAAGGCGCCAAATTAATCGGCACCAATCCGGATATGACCGGCCCGACAGAACATGGTGTCATCCCGGCGACCGGAGCGTTGGTCGCTCCCATCGAAATGGCCACCGGATGTAAAGCGTATTTTCTGGGAAAACCCAATCCCCTGATGATGCGCATCGCCATAAAAAAATTGCAATGCAAACCGGAGGAAACAGTCATTGTAGGCGACCGGATGGATACCGACATCATTGCCGGCATTGAATCCGAACTGGAAACCGTCCTCGTTTTCTCCGGCGTAACCCGCCCTGAAGACCTCTCGCATTTTGGCTACGCTCCCTCATTCACATTGAATGGAGTCTGCGACATTCCCTCAGCCGCCAAAACCTGAGTGCTTGACATCCTCAACGCCCCCTGTTCCCCACAATTTACAAATTACAAAAGCGGGCGATACCCCCCGTCCCCGTCTCCGTCCCCCACAACTTACGAACGAGTGCGCTAGCCAGCGTTCTCCCCTCAGTCTCCGCACCCCTCACCGCCATAGTTATCAGGTCGTCAAGTCTTGTCGAAAGTTACTGAAATCACTTGCGACTTGGCAATTGTGAATTATATTTATGAACTCGCATAGTTTTTTTATCTGGTTAATGTAGAATAGCAAGGAAAAGAGAATGTCAGTCAAGATCAGACTTCGCCGTACCGGCAAACTCAACGCGGCCTGCCATCGGATTGTGGTTGCGGACTCCCGCAGCCCCCGGGACGGACGTTTTATCGAAAACATCGGTTTCTATGATCCCCGCCACAAAATGGAAAAAATTGATTTGGAACGGGTTGATTATTGGATTCCGCGTGGCGCCCAGCCCAGCGAAACCGTTACAGCCATCATTAATCGTGCCAGAACTGGCAAAACGATGGGAACCGCTCAGGTTGCTGAAGCTGCAGTGCCTGTCACCACTGAATCAGCTCAATAAGAACCGGATGAAGACGTAATGGGTATTTCATTTTTTAAAAAAATCTTCGGCGTAGCGACAGAAAGTTCAACAGAGGAAACCGAGAAAAAAACCGTTGAAACTGCGAAAAAGATTCCAGAACCGAAATTAAATGCTGCAGATTTTGCCGATCCGGAGAGCGATGAGTCTTCGTCGATATCGCTCGCAAGCTTGGAGGCTTTTGTTCTTTATGTCGTTCAGGCACTGGTTGATGAACCGGAACAAGTCCAGTTGGAAACCGTTGAAAAAAACCGCATCCATGTGATTCAGATTCGTTGTATCAAAAAAGACATTGGTAAAATCATCGGTAAAAGCGGCAAAACCATTTCTGCGATCCGTTTACTGGTCAGTGGTGCAGCTGGGCGGATTGGTATGCGCGTTACGGTTGATGTGTTAGATTGACTGTGGAGTTTGCCATGCGGCTTGATATCGTCAGCCTGTTTCCGGCAATTTGTGCAGGAGCACTGAGTGAATCGATCATCGGTCGGGCTTGGCGAAATGGGCTGGTAGATATTCATCTGACGGATTTGCGGGATTTTACCCACGATTCAAGACGCAGTGTGGATGATACGCCCTACGGCGGCGGAGCTGGCATGGTTCTTCGACCGGAACCTCTCTTTGAATGCCTTGAAAGCTTGGCTACTGCAGAAACACATGTCGTCTTGATGACCCCGCAAGGACAGCCATTCAAACAGAAAACAGCCACCCGACTGGCAAAGTTGAAACATCTTGTTCTGGTTTGTGGACACTACGAAGGCGTAGATGAAAGAGCCAGGCAGGCCTTGATGCATGAAGAAGTATCCCTGGGGGATTACGTCCTTACCAACGGCGCAATCGCTGCCGTTGTGGTTGCTGATGCGGTCATTCGTCTACTCCCCGGAGTGCTGGGTTGCCCGCAATCCCCACAGGAGGAATCCTTCGGACAAGCCGCGTTACTGGAATACCCTCAATACACCCGGCCAGTCGAGTACCAAGGTCGGAAAGTCCCGGAAATTCTGTTATCCGGAAACCACCAGGAAATTGCCGCTTGGCGGGAAGAACAGAGAATGATTCGTACGGTTGCGAGACGTCCAGATTTATTGCAAGAGCAGTTTGATAATCGTGATAATGGAGATGAGCATGAACACAATTGAAAAAATCCGCCTGGAGAATATGAAGGAAAACCTGCCCGCCCTGAAGGTCGGTGACACGGTACAGGTCGATGTCAAGATTATTGAAGGTGAAAAGGAACGTATTCAGGCCTTTACCGGTACTATTATTGCCAAAAATGGTACCGGCATTGCCCAGACGGTCACTTTACGGCGCGTGGTATCCGGTCAAGGTGTGGAACGCGTAATCGCCATCCATTCTCCCCGGATTGCCGGTTTTAAAATCGTTCGGGAAGGCAGAGTTCGCAGAGCCAAGTTGTATTATCTTCGTAAACAGGTTGGTAAAGCTGCGAAAGTTAAAGCCAAACGCATCGGTTAAGCAGATCTGCCGTTTCATGGTGGCTCTTTTTACAGCGCCACCTTTTTTTTTGGGGCAGGGTTCAATAACTGCGGCCATGAAGCCCTGTCGGGTTTTCCGATATGCATCGCAACAGCTCTTCGATTGACATGTTTTACTATGAGCGTCAGGCCAGTCTGACGTTCGATGGTACTTGTCTAGCAGGCGTTGATGAAGCAGGAAGGGGGCCGCTTGCCGGCCCTGTCGTGGCCGCCGCAGTAATCTTGCCAGTGGAAGATCAATTCTCTCTACCGGTAGCGGATTCAAAAACCTTAACGCCCGCAAAACGGGAAACCCTGGCCGCTGCTTTGCGGGCAAACCCCAAGGTTCGTTTTGCTATCGCAGAACGATCTGCTGAACACATTGACAAAATCAATATTCTTGAAGCAACTCATGAAGCAATGCGGGAGTGCATTCTGCAGCTTGACCCGCGACCCGCTCTGGCTCTCGTCGATGGCTTGAAAGTCCGCAACTTCCCTGTTCCAGCTCAGTTTCTGGTCAAAGGAGATGCCCTTTCAGCCAGTATCGCGGCCGCCAGCATTCTTGCTAAAACGTGGCGGGATCAGCGGATGTTGGAACTGGATCGCCTCTATCCGGCCTACGGTTTTATCCGTAACAAAGGCTATGGCACGAAGGAACATCTCAGTGCCCTGCTCGAACATGGCCCTTGCCCGGAACATCGGCGCAGTTTTGCCCCAGTTGCCCGGGTTCTGGCGCCACCGCCAGAACAACTATTTCTGCCTTTTGGAGGGTAAATTATGCCCCAGCTGGAACATCTGAAACCCGAACCCTGCGAAATCGTCCGCCGACTCGTAACAAGCGGCTATGAAGCTTATTTAGTTGGTGGCGCAGTACGAGACATGCTTCTCGGCGTGCAACCCAAAGATTATGATATCGCTACATCGGCTTCCCCTGAAGAAGTACGCAACGTTTTCGGACGGCGTCAGTGCCGGATTATCGGAAGACGCTTCCGCTTGGCTCACGTCATTATGAATCATGAAATCTATGAAGTGAGCACCTTTCGCCGTCGCCCGGATCATCAGGAACGGCAGGGACGTCAGGGCGATGATAGCGCCATGATCTGGAATGATAATGAATTCGGTACCTTGGAAGAAGATGCCACACGCAGAGATTTTACTGTCAACAGCTTATATTATGACGTCTGCGGCACACGAGGAATCATCGATTTCGCCGGCGGGCAAAAAGATTTGAAAAAGAAAATCGTTCGGGCGTTGGGTGACCCCAGGGAACGTTTCGATGAAGACCCCGTACGTATGATCCGAGCCATGAAACTCTGCGGCCAATACCAATTCACGTTGGCCAGGGACTTGGCAAAAGCCCTAAAAGAAAAAAAAGCAAAAATCATCCTGGCTTCCCGTTCCCGACTTTTTGAAGAACTGCTGAAAATCATCTCCTCAAGTAAAGCGGAAGACATTCTTTCCGCGCTTCATAAACAAAATATTCTGGCATTGCTCTGGCCGGTTTTTGATCAATCCTGGGATGAGGCCGAAGGCCTGCTCGCCCGACAATTGCTGACCTTGCGAGGACGCGAATTAGAAGCCAGACGAATTCATGTCTCCAAAGCCATGGCACTGGCAACGGCTTGCTTACCCTTTCTGATGAGCGCACTGAATCCTGAAAATATGACAGGTTTCTGGAAACGAGATGCCCAAACCGACGCTTTGACAAGCAGAGTCATCCGCTTGGTCTTTGAAGAATACGCTCTGCCCAAATTTTTTGCTGCCCGAATTCGTAACATCTGTTATCTGATTCCTCGTTTACTGGCCAAACCGGTTTCCCCCAAAATCATACAACATCCCGAATACCGTCATGCCCGCAAATTGGTGGAACTGCTGGTCGAGATCTATCATTGGGATGAAAAACTGCTGTCTGATTTGCCCCCGGGGATTTATCCCTTGCTACTGCCGGACAGTGAAGGGAATCCAAGAAGTGCCCCCAATCACCCAATACGTACTCGACGACGCCCTCAAAAGCAGAAACAGTTTCCTTCTGAATCTGCATGAGATTTTCTGAATTTTTGTCGATAGAGGTTTAACGATGTGGAAATATTTGCTCTATGGCATCATCATTGCCATTCATCTTGCTATTATCTCACTCTTTTTCATGGGAGATACTCTGAATAAGAGCACAGAAGATAACTCAGCCGAGAAAAAGGCTCCAAATACTGCAGAACAATCCCCTGTCGAGCCGGGAAAAAATTCCGCCGCCCCAACTCCTTTGGGGAAGAACAATCTGCCACTCTTTACAGAAAATTATTATCAAGTACAAAATGCGGTTTTACCCACGGAATTGAACCGCTTGACCAGTAATTGCCAAGCCGCAGCCGTCTTTGATCCGGATCGTAAACTCATGCTCTGGGGAAAAAATTACTCACAACAGTTCCCCCTAGCTTCCCTGACAAAAATGATGACAGTACTACTGTTAATGGAAGAAATCCATCAAGGAAAGAAAGGCATAACTCTGGAAACGCCAGTTCAAGTTACCAAAACGGCCTACAAGATCGGTGGACACCAAGTTTGGTTGGATCCACGGGAAACCTTTACCATTGATGAATTGTTGAAATGTTCTTTGATTCGCAGCGCCAATGACTGTGCTTTCCTGTTAGGAGAATTTATCGCCGGAGGCCATCATGACAACTTCGTAAAAACAATGAATGCCAGAGCCAAGCAGCTGGGCTGCCAGAATTTCACCTTTTACAATTCGCATGGCTTGCCCCATGGCGACAAGGGACAAGAAAACCTCGGTACGGTCCTCGAACTGGCGTATCTGGCAGAATGCCTCTGGCAATATCCCGAAGTGATGAAATGGACTGCTACCCGGCAGGAATTCATCCGCGAAAATACCAAAAAGCCCTTCCAGCTGGATTCAACAAATGCCCTGCTACGCACTTGTCCTGGCGTCAACGGCATGAAAACCGGAATGACGAATAAAGCGGGCTTCTGCATCGTCGTAACCTGCGAACGTCAGGGAAAACGAATGATTGCAATCGTCTTAGGCGTTTCCGGCAGAGGCGGCGATAAAATCCGCAACGAAATTGCCCGACAGCTCCTGGAATGGGCATACGCCAGAAAATAACTTCAGAACATTCAATCTCCGTGAAGCGTAAGTAGCCCATTACCGGAACGGAAAATCAAGCTATGTAGTACAGGCTGCGTCAAAAGCGAGCTTCAGCTCGGGCACGTGGTACAGGCTGCTCCTCCGTTCCCCGCCATTTCGGGACAGGCGCATCCGTCGGATACGTACGTTTGTAGTTCAGACTTTAGTCTGCGTGGCCCCTGCGAGCTTCAGCCCGCTCCCCCGTCCCCGTCATTTCGGGACAGGCGCATCCGTCGGATACGTACGTTTGTAGTTCAGGCTTCAGCCTGCGTGGCTCCCAAGGGCTTCAGCCCGCTCCCCGTTCCCTCCCCAGAATGTGGCCGGAGCTTCCAGCTCCGGATCCTCCCCGCTCCCGAAGAGGTCATTTCGGGACAGGCGCATCCGTCGGATACGTACGT
>JBAXYW010000124.1:0-9956 GCA_041670605.1 Lentisphaeria bacterium | reverse complement strand
TTTTGCAGCTTTTGCAGACTTTTCCCGGGGAAGCCTTTCAATTGTTGAGAATCGAGGCCGTTTTTTTTCGTACTCCTGAGGATTGGCAGGTGCGCTCGTTGCTCTGGCAGACAGGCAGTGAAGCGCTTCAGGGGGTTGGCAAAGCCGACTGAGTTTTGAGAATGCTGTTTGAAGCAAGGAAACGCAATGGATTTACGTTCCGGAAGAATGCGCTATGGGTTAAGCAGACGCTATTCCGGCCTGGGGCGCCGGATCGGGGCCTGGCTGGAATTGTTTCGTCTGCCGAATCTTTTGACCGTGCCTGGGGATGCTTTGGCAGGAGCCTGTCTGGTTTCGTTGTTGACTGGAAAGCATGTCAGTGTTTGGGAATTGCTGGGAGTAGGGTTGTGTGTGCTTTTGCTGTATGCTATGGGTCTGGTTCAGAATGACTGGGTTGATTTAGCGGAAGACCGCTATCATCGTCCGGAACGTCCCTTGCCCAGCAAACGAATCAGTACCTCGGCTACCGCAATCGCCTTTCTGATCTGTTTTCTGGCTGGACTGCTGGTGGCTTTCTGCAATGGTCGTGAAGTCTTGGTCAGTGCTGTATTGCTTTGCGGTCTGATCTGGACTTATAATCTGGTGCTGAAAAAGCGCTTTTATGGTGGCGCGGTCTGCATGGGCTTGTGCCGCGGTATGAGCCTGTTACTGGGAGCCTCTACCGTAGGATGGCATCTCGGCATCATCCCGGTTTTTCTCGGGCTGACTGGATATGTTTTTTTTGTGACTTGGTTTGCCGCGGGTGAAAATCGTCGTCAGATTCCCACCGGGAAGGTGTTTTTGCCAATGCTCTGTTTTGCTGGTAGCTGGCTGTTGAATCTTCCGGTGCTGATCTATTATCACCGGGAGATCAGCTCAACCTCGCTGATTTTATCGGCCGGTTGTTTTGTTCTGGCCTTGCTGGCCTCCGGCTCCGCTGCGTTGCGGGTGTATAACCGCTCGGTTCGGGCGGAGGAGATGCGGCATTTCATCGGTGCTTTACTACGAGGCCTGTTGCCTTGGCAAGCCGCTTGGCTGGTTTTGAGTGATGGCACTTGGACGGTGATCGTGATGCTGATTTTGTTGCAGTTGTGGCCTCTGACCATTCTGCTGAATCGGGAGTTTTCCCAATCCTGATGTTGCTTGCACGAAAGGGAACGAGATGCAGAAACGCGTGTTGAGTCTGGAATGTGCGGGACTGGGGCTGGAAGTGCTGGCCGCTTGCCCGGATTTCGGCAAATTAAGCGGTTTTACGTTTTCGGGGCTGACCTCCGTTTTTCCTGCGGTGACCTGTACTGCCCAAGCGACCTTTCGAACCGGGTTGCCCCCTGCGCAGCATCAAGTCGTCTGCAATGGCCGTTATGACCGTAAAGCCCACAAGGTGGATTTTTGGAATCAATCGGCGGGGCTGGTGCAGGGCAAACGAATTTGGGATGCTTTACGTCAGGCCGGCGGCAAAGCTGGAGTTTTGTTTCATCAACAAAGTTTGGGAGACAGTAGCGACTTGGTGGTCAGTCCTGCGCCGGTGCATCGTCATCATGGTGGAATGATTCAGGCTTGTCATTGTTGTCCGCCGGAGCTGGAGGATCGCCTCAAGGCCTGCATCGGCAAACCGTTTACCCTGATGAATTACTGGGGGCCGTTGTCGAATCAGAAATCCAGTGCCTGGATTTGTGCGGCCGCGGTGAATATCATGCAGCAGGATCAAGCGGATTTTCTGGCGGTCTATCTGCCGCATTTGGATTACTGCCAGCAAAAAATTGGCCCGCAGCAAACGGGGATCATGGGGCGGGAATTGCAGGTGCTGGCGAAGCTTCTTCGACAATTGTTATGTGCTGCTGACGAATTGGGTTATGAAGTGCTGGTCTGGGGGGATTATGGGATTCGCCCGGTGCATCAGGTGGTTTACCCTAATCGGATTCTGAGGCAGTATGGCCTTTTTCAGGCTCGGCGGGTGGCAGGTGGTCAGACCTATCCGAATCTGCATGACAGTGCGGCTTTTGCCATGGTGGACCATCAGGTGGCGCATCTTTTTGTCAAAGATCCCTGCGAACTGGAAACCGTGCGTAAACTTTTCAGTGGCTTGCCCGGTGTTGACCGGGTGTTACCGCCGGCGGCTTTTGGACTCCCGGTGGAAGAAAGCGGGGAACTGGTTCTGGAAGCCACTCCGGATGCTTGGTTTGCCTATCCCTGGTGGGAATCCGCTGCGGAAGCACCTGATTATGCCACGCATGTCGATATTCATAACAAAATTGGTTTTGACCCCTGCGAATTGTTCTGGCGAGTTCCCTTTCTGAGTACAAGTTTGGATTGCACGCTGCCCAGAGGCAGCCATGGCCGGCTGGACTGTTTGGCTGCCGTCGCAGCAACGCCGGAATTGGCTGAAAGACTGAAGACCGAGAATCTGCTGCAATTGAGTGTTTCACTGGAAAAAGTGCTGGGCGGATTGCGCGGTTGAGCGGATGGAGAAGAATTCCTGTGTTTTGCGAATAAAGTTATAAAAAAGATGATCATTTTAGGAATTGAAAGCAGTTGTGATGAAACCGCAGCGGCGTTGGTTCGGGACGGGTATGAAGTCCTAGCAGGGAAGATTGCCACCCAGATCAAGCTGCATGCCGGTTATGGGGGTGTGATACCTGAATTGGCGGCTCGCGAGCATCTGAAGAATATTACTCCCGTGGTGGATGTTGTTTTTCAGCAGGCCGGGCTTGGTATCGAAGCTGTTGACGCGGTTGCAGTGACCAATCGCCCGGGGCTGATCCCGGCTCTGCTGGTCGGCAACGCCTATGCCAAGGGGCTGGCCCTCAGCCGAAAAGTCCCGATTCTGGGGGTTAATCATTTTGAAGCGCATATCTACGGCGCTTTTCTGAAACGCCCGGAGTTGCTGCAAAATGCGGCAGCTTTCCCGGTGCTGGCTTTGGTAGTCTCCGGCGGACATACGGCATTGGTTCTGATTCAGGCATCCGGCCAGGCGGATATGCTGGGCATGACATTGGATGACGCTGCCGGAGAGGCTCTAGACAAGGCGGCAAAAATTCTCGGTTTGGGCTATCCTGGGGGGCCAGTCATTGACCGGATGGCTAAAAGCGGTAAGGATCGTGCCTATGATTTTCCCCGTGGGCTGATGGGGAGTTCGGGACGTGCTACGTCTCCGGAGCACCGTTTTGATTTCAGTTTCAGCGGTGTCAAAACGGCTTTGTTCTATGCTGTGCGTAATCGGCACTTGAACGATGCCGAATTGGCTGATGTGGTGGCCAGTTATCAGCGAGCTGTCATGGAAGTGCTAGTCAGCAAAACCATGTTGGCTGCCCGTGAAAAGAGGGTTGGTCTGGTCTGTCTTTGCGGTGGGGTTGCTTGCAACAGTTACTTGCGCCGGCGCATGCAGGAGGAAGCCAGCCGGGAACGGCTGGAACTGCTGCTGGCTTCTCCAGATTGTTGTACTGACAATGCGCTGATGGTGGCTGGATTGGCTTGGCATTACTTGCGCCATGGTCTCAAGGATGGCCTGGATTTGCCGGTTTCTGCCAGACTGCCTGAACCACTTGGCCGCTTCCCTTTCGCTCCCGAATTTTAGTTTCTGTAGCTGAGAAGCCCAAAGGAGTATTCATCATGCAAAACAATGATCTTGACTTTGGCAATCTGGAACTGAGCAATACGGAACGCTATGCCGCATTGCGGGCTCTGACGCTGGGCATGTGTGCTTTTTCTCAGAAATGTCTGGATACCGTAATCAGTTACCAGAACCTGCTGAGCGATGAGCTTGAGCAAAAGGGAGGACTTGCAGACTATTCCGAAAAAAGCCGTTCTTTAGCTCAGCTGATGCTGCAAACGGTACAGGAACTCGGTCGACTCTTTCCGCATAACCAGAAGTTTGGTGAGTGCCTTAATTTGGCGACCTTCTGCGAAGGCATGGCGAATCAATTCAGTAATAGTGCAGAAGCAGGGGAAAAAGTGTATTCCCGGGTATCCGAACCCTTTTGCATTCGTGGTGATGCATTTCAATTGCAGCAACTTTTTTTTGAAATCTGGGAATACTTGCAACAAAGCCAGCACGGCAAAGAGTGGGAAATTCAGATTCAGAAAACAGCATTGGCAAGGCATGAACGAAGTCCGCTTGGTTTACCGGATGAGGAAAGGGAGTATTTGCTGCTGAGCCTGCTGCAAACAGGACAGGAAGCCGGTTTGCTGTCTGGCTTTATCCCATTACTGGATGGCTTGGGTAGTGAAGACGTGTCTGTATACTCTCCACAGCAGATTTTACGTTGGTCGGGTGTTTTGCTGGCACATGGTGGCAACCTGTTGTTCCAAAAGCAGAATCCCGGTCTTGGCATGATGTTTCTGTTGCCGGTTCCTGTGGAGCAGAATGAGGGAACGGAGATTTTGTTTCAATATGATGTCGCTAATAATGACAAGACGATTCTTTTAGTTGACGATGAGGATATGATCTGGGATGTGATCAGTGCCATGTTGCAGGAGCTGGGGTATCGGGTGATTCTGGCAGAAAATGGACGTGAAGCGGTTGAAATTTACCAGAATAATCCCGGCCAGATTGATCTGGTTCTACTGGATATGATTATGCCGATGATGAGTGGAACTGAAGCTTTCTTCCTGCTGAAAAAAATGGATCCCAAGGTGACGGTACTGCTCTCCAGCGGCTATGTCTCCGAAGATGAGGTGCAGGAAGTTCTTAATGCCGGGGCAGCGGGCTTCCTCCGAAAACCCTACCATATGGCCGACCTGGCAGGTAAAGTCAAGGCAATCTTTGCCGAAAGACAACGAAAATTGAACGACAACTCCTAAGAGACACGGACGGACGCGGACACACGGGCAGATCGCCCATCCACAAAAAAGAAGATTTAAAATGGCAAATAAGACTGATATCAATATGCGTCTGGCAAAATTCTTGGCGGCTGCGGGGATTGCGTCACGGCGTCGCTGTGAGGAACTCATTTTCGAGGGGCGTGTTCAGGTCAATGGGGAGGCTGTTTTGACTCCGGCTTTGAGTATTGATCCCGCGACGGATATTGTATCCTACGAAGGGCGGCCAGTTAAGATTGAGAAAAAGACGTATCTGCTGTTGCACAAGCCGGTTGGGTACACCTGTTCTGCTAGTGACATCCATGCCAAAAAGCTGGTTTTTGAATTGATTCCGAAGCGTTTTGGTCGTTTATTTACGGTAGGTCGTTTGGATCGGGACAGCGCAGGTTTGCTAATTTTAACAAATGATGGCGATTTGGCCCAGGAATTGACGCATCCTTCACGGCAGGTGCCGAAACGCTATCTGGTTGCCTGTGAGGGTAGTTTTACGACTGGCATTCGGCGTCAGATGTTGGACGGGATTTATGACGACGGGGATTTTTTACATCCGGTAAATGTCGAGCAACTGGGTCATTTCAAAGGGCATGCCGAATTGGAAATCACCTTGACCGATGGCAAAAAACGAGAAGTTCGGCGGCTTTGCAAAGCGGTGGACTTGACGGTTATCAACCTGCAACGAATTTCCTTCGGCAGTGTCGAGCTGGGTTCCCTGTTGCCCGGCACCTGGCGGCAACTGAGCGAACAGGAAGTGGCGACTTTGCGAAAAACGGCGGCCGAGAGCCGTTCTGCCGGCAGGAAACGCATGCCATCGACTGCACCGCGACCGGAAATGAAGCAAGAACACGGGGCAGATACGAAACGTTCTCCTCTTAATCCGGCAACATCTAAGCCGATCCGCCAAGGTGCGGAAAACCGGCGTTTGGGAGGCAGCACAACAAGACGCCGATCCCATGAATAAGCATACTTCAGAGGTTTTAGAGTACCAGGCTTTACTAGAACTCATTGCCGGATATGTCCAGAGTCCCAGCGGACGACAAATCATTCTGGCCAGTTGCCCGCAGAGTTTTTTGCCGGAGATTCAGGCTCGGCATGGCTTGTACCAGGATTTGCTTACATTAAGAGAAAGTCCCCGGAGCCTGCCGGGACTTTATGCGGAAGACCTCAGCGAAATCCTGCAACGGGTCGCTCCTGGGGACGCGGTTTTACCCGGCGAGGAGCTGGTCGCTTGCCGCGCCCAGCTCGACACCGTGGCCGACGTTCGGGAATTTTTGCAGCAGCGCGAGAGCAAGGAATATGTAAGTTTGCTGCAACTGGGTTCAGAACTTTGTTCCTGTGACGCTTTGCGGAATGCCTTGCAGAAGAGTCTGGATCGGGATGGTACCGTTTTGGATTCCGCCAGTGAGACCTTGCGCCGTCTGCGCCAGGAAATCGTTGCCTTGGAACGTCGACTGCAGCGTTCTCTGGAAGACTTGTTGAAAAACAGCGAGTTTTCTGATGTGATCCAGGAACGCTTTGTCACTACCCGCAACGGGCGTTATGTCATTCCGGTCCGACGGGATGCCCGAAGTCAGTTGCCGGGCTTGATCCATGATCATTCCAATAGTGGACAAACCGTCTTTCTGGAGCCGGGTGTGACTTTGCCGCTGGGCAATGAATTGGCCAGTTTGCGTTTGCAGGAACGCGATGAAATCCGGCGCATTCTTGCTCAGCTCAGCGCAGGAGTCCGGGGATATTTGCCGGACTTTCAGCGCAACCAACGCATTCTGGCAGAAATTGATGCCGGTGCGGCCGTTGCCCGCTGGGCGACGGATTATTCCTGTCATCTTCCGGTGTTTGGCAGTCGTCTGAAATTGCGTCAGGCCTATCATCCCTTGCTGTTGGCTCAGTTTCGCAGTGCGGGTAGCGGACGACAGGTTGTGCCGCTGGGTCTGGAGTTGCCAAGTACAAAGAAAGCGATGGTGATTACCGGATCCAATACCGGAGGCAAAACGGTTGCCCTGAAAACGATTGGATTGTTGGTGTTGGCCGCGCAGAGCGGATTCCCAGTACCCGCAGGAACCGACAGTGTTTTTGCCGTCTTTGAACGAGTCTTTGCCGATATCGGGGACGAACAGTCCCTGCAGGCTAACCTGAGTACCTTCAGCGCGCATGTCGGCAATATTGCCGACATTTTGCAGAGTTGCCGGACAGGCTATTCTCTTGTTCTTATGGATGAGCTCGGCTCCGGCACAGACCCGCTGGAAGGCGGTGCGATTGCTTGCGGGATACTCAGTGAATTAAGCCAGTTGCCCTGTTTGACGATTGCCACAACGCATCTGGGGATGGTGAAAAATTTTGTTCATAGCCATCCGGATATGATCAATGCTGCGGTTCGCTTCAATATTGATACATTGAAGCCGGAGTATGCTCTGGATATTGGCCGTCCGGGTGCCAGTCATGCTTTACTGATTGCCCGCCGTCTTGGGCTGCCGGTCGAAGTGTTGCAAACGGCCGAAGGGCTACTGTCCGGGGAAGAGTTGCGCCTGGAAGAAGTTCTTGCCAGGATGGAGACCGAGCAACAGCGACTTTCCAGCAGAGCTGCTCAAGCCAAGACAACCAGAGATGAATTGTTGCGGGATCGGGAAATCCTGCAGCAGGAGCTTGCCAGCCTGCGCAAAGAACGCAAAAAATTATTGCATGAGGCATTTCAACAGGCTGGGGCTTTGGTGGAAAATGCCCGTGGAGAACTTGAAAGGACATTGGCCGCAATTCGAAAAAGCGGGCAAAGCAGTGCGTTAACCGACGAGGACGTATTGGGGGAGTCTGTTGGGAAAGCTCGTCGGCTACTGGTTGAAAAGGAAAAGACTTACCAGGATGGGCTGAGGCGCACTGCCGCAACGCCATTGCATCCATTGCGCTCGCAGGAATTACAGACTGGTCAGAAAGTCTGGGTGGAGAAGCTCAAAGCCCATGGGCGCATCGAAGGTTTTTTTGCCAATCGGGAAAAAGTGGTCGTCTTGGTCAACCACCTTCCGGTTTCCATGAAGACAGCCGACTTACAGGGGGCTTTGGAAGAAGATGTCGCGCAGTCCGTTCCTGCAGTCAAGGTGACTCAGCCGCGCTTTGCCGGCAATACCAGTCATGAAATCAATCTGATCGGGTTGCGGGTTGAGGAGGCCTTGGAAAAATTGGATTGTTATCTTAATGATTGTCTGCTGGCCAACCTGGAAGAAGTTCGGGTGGTGCATGGTTTTGGTACTGGGCGTCTGCGCCAAGGCATTCATCAATGGCTGCGCCAGCAATCCCAGGTGGCGAGTTTTTATCTGGGCAGGGATCATCAGGATCCCGGCGGAGCCGGAGTCAGCATCGTGAAACTTAAATAGTCGTTCTTTTAAAAAATTTCCGTCCTTTGTTCTTTCCATGCTGGAAAAGTATGCAGAAAATTTCAGTGCTGAGAGCCGGCAGGCTGGGGAACTTCTGCTGGCTGGCGGCAAACTGCAAGCCCGTTATGGCAGTGTTGAGCTATTTCGTGCGGAGGTTCTTGATGTGCGTTTGCACGAATGCAGTTGGCGGGTCGAAAAGAATCGCTTGATTCCGGCATGTGACTGTACGGAATTCAAAGCTGGTCAATTATGTTCTCATCTTTGGGCGGCATTGCACTTGGCTCAGACCCAGGAGGCTTTGGGAAAAGCTCTGCAAAAAAATATCAGTCGGAAAATATCCACTGGAGTTTTCTCAGATAAGACTGGGGAGCAGGAGTCTTTTTACGAATATGAACGCACCCGTTCTTCCCGGCGGGGAGCTGCCCGTCAGGAGGATTCAGGGCCTGTTTCTGGTGCGCCTGCCAGAAAGGTTTTTCCAAATGCAGGCATGATATCCCGTCTTTCCGATGGCAGCAGCCCGGATATTTTATATGTGATCAATCTCGACCGCTTGCTGTCAGATCGGGTTTTGTTCGGTTTCGAAACGTGGTGGAAAAGCAGCAATGCTGAAGGCAAAGTTAGCTGCCGGCCATTTTTCCCGGAAGCAGGAACGCAGGTTTCACAACAAATCGATGAAGTAATCCTCCAAAATTTGCTGCAGTGCAAGGAGAATTCCGAGTCTTCGCCCAACTATTTCCCGGTGTCCGAACGGATTCTGGATGAAATTTTGGCGTTGTTGGCCGGAACGGAGCGCCTGCGTTGGTATCGTTCCGAGGAAAAGCCTTTGCGCTTTCACCGTTTGAATTATGCCGAGGGAAATAAGCTTTTCCTGCAGTATATTCTGAACGCATCAGGCGAAGGGCATTACCGTTTACAGGCTTTGCTTTGTACTCCGGAAGGTCGGATTGCTTTTCCTGAGTTGTTGTTTCTGAACGCCAATGGTATTGCTTTGAGCCGGGATCGTCTCTTCCGGGTGAATATGTCTGTTGCTCCGGTTTTGGCATTGCAGTTGTGGAATGACGCTCGTCAGAATCCCTCCGGGCTTCTACTGACCGCTCAAAATGCAGCAGAACTGAGCCGCGATTTTTATCTCAAAGGCTGGCAGAACGCGCTCGAACAAGCTGCCGAACTGGCCTGTAAAATCACACTCGGTTCGCCTCGCGGTGTCCTGTTTATTCAAACCGCGGAATTCAAATTTGCCGGTAAAGAACAGCTGCATGCGGAGTTGAGTTTTGAATATGCGGGCAAGCGTTGCGATCCGGAGAACCCTCAGCAAGGCCTGCCCGGCAGCCAGCGAAATGAAATTCTGGAACGGGATTTCACTGCTGAAGCCGCTCTGAAACTGCGCCTGGAAAGCCTGGGCTTCTGCCGGGAGGGCAAAACCAGTACGGCTTGGCGCTTGCTGCCAAGTCGTCTGGATCCGGCGATTCGCAGCCTCGTGCTGGAAGACTGGTTTATTAGCGCTGCCGGGAAAACTTATCGTAAGCCAGTTGAAAAAACAGCCTGCATACAAAAGACTGGTATGGACTGGTTCGAGATCCGTGGCGAAGTGGATTTTTGCGGACAGAAAATGCCGCTGCCTGTATTGTTGCAGGCGTTGAGGCGAGGAGCGCAGAGCGTTCGTCTCGATGATGGAACCTATGGGATACTACCCCTGGAATGGCTGGAAAAATTCACTGTCCTGACGGAAATTGGTGAAGAAGCCGGCGCACGAATTCG
>JBAXYW010000123.1:0-9965 GCA_041670605.1 Lentisphaeria bacterium | reverse complement strand
ACACTTAAATAAACGATAGAGTTTAAAATCTATTGTTGGACGAGACATAAATCATGGACTATAACGCAAATCGATAGCCCGGCGTTTGTGAGTTCCTTCTGGCGATGGCCTCGTAGTTTTTCCCCGTGTGGGATGTTATTTCCCTGCATTTTCTCGTGTGCGGCATTTTTTTGCTGCCTGCCAGTGATATTCATTCAACTTAAAATTATAGTATCTGGCAGCGGGGCCTCCAGGACGGTTTGACATTGCAAAAAAAATCTCCATTCAGGAGCTTATATATGACATCAAAGGACATTTATACGCAGCTGAATGCCTTTATGGGCAGAATACGTGACGGTGAAACCCGTAAAATAGTAGAGAATCTCCAAGCCGCTATTGAGTACCAAGCCGATAAAATCAGAATTTACGAGGAGAAGTATAAGGAGATGACCGGCAAGGAACGACCTGAACTCAACGATTCCGACCGTAAACGCCTTGCCGGCAAGGGCAGGACACTCAATACCCATCTCCTGCAGCTCACGGAAATCACCTGGTCACCTGATACTCTGATGGACTGGTATCACAAACTAATCGCAGAAAAGTACGACAGCACGGGACCAGGACAGAAGAAACGCGGACGCAGGGTGCTCGATGAGGAAACCATCGCGCTGGTTGTCAAAATCGGGAAGGACAACCCCAACTGGGGATACCTACGGATTGCCAATTACATCAAATACCTCGGGCATAAGGTCCGTTTTATGACCATCAAGCGGATTCTCACCGACCACGGCATCTATCCCCACGAAGATGGCCGCATAAACCGCGACTGGGGCAAGTTCTTCGATACCCACACTGATGTTCTGGCGGCCTGCGATTTCGCCACCTGCGAACTGCTGACGCCTTCCGGCCTTGTTCGCGAACATATTCTTTTCTTCGAGGATGTCACTACGCGCGAGGTCTGGCTCGGTTGCATCGCCTGCGATTCGGAGGCCAACTAGTCCGCGCAAGTCGCCCGCAACCAGACCGATGCCTTCGAAGGAAGCATATCCGCAGGTTTCAAGGCAGACATTAAGCTGTTCTTTCCGAGCCGCCTGTAAAAGTTCCCGAACAAATTCAAATTGCGCCAGCGGTTCACCGTCTGAAAGCGTCAGTCCTCCACCTGAATTATCATAGAAGATTTTATCATTCAAGACTTCCTTCATTACCGCTTTGACGGACATCCTTTCGCCCACTTTTTCCAAAGCCCCGGAACAACACGTCTCTGCACACTTCCCGCACTGGATACATTGCGGACGGTGGAAAATGTGTTTCCCGTTTTCCATCTGATGGCAGTGATTTGGACAGCTTTGAAAACACATTCCGCAGCCGATACATTTTCCGGAGAGAAAAAAATTTCCAGAGCGAAATTTTGCGACTCCGGGTTGTGGCACCAGATGCAACGCAGAGGGCATCCTTTCAGGAATACCGTTGTCCGGATGCCCTAGCCGTCGTGCAACGCGAATTTCTGGATATCAAACACCATTCCGTCCATATACCTCATCCCCGATATGTCCTTCGGTGAATGACTTCTTCCTGCCATTCTTTAGAAAGGGCAGTGAATTTGGCCGAAAATCCGCAGATTTTCACAATCAAGTTTTCATGTGCTTCCGGATGCTTTTGCGCGTCGAGAAGCTCCTCGTGGCTGGTGCAATTCAGCTGCAGAAGCTGGAGTTTTAACTGTGCGAATGTGCGCAGAAGTGCTTCAATGGTGTCCGGTGTCGTTCCCGATTTATCGAGAACTAGGTTTACCACAGAATTGCCCGCGCATTTGGTCAGATCGAGACAGGATAGGCATTGAAAGACCGTTGTTACCGCTTCCCTGTTGCGAAAATGCGAGGGATTGAGACTTTGCGCCAGAAGTTCGCCATCGCGACGACCATCCGGAAGGGCTTTCATGATTTCCCCCCAGTAACGGAATTCGCGGTAAATCCATACTCCTAACTGAAAACAGCCTCCGCGTTCATTTTTCAGGGAACGCGTCCGTGCATAAATATCCTCGAATACCCGTCGGGCAAGCGATACAGTCTCCGGTTTATTGTCTCCCCAGTGCGGTGAGTTGAGCGCCTGGTGGTGAAGCACTTCCGCATCCTTCCAGTTGTTCCGAATTGTATTCAGAAGTTCTGGAAGCGTACAAATTTTTCGTTCAAAACAAAGTGTACTGATGGCCAGAAGCGAATCGATGAAATTGGCAAAAAAGCAAAGAGAAAAGGCATGCGGATTGTAGCGCTGACCGCCGGCGGTGAAGTCTTTACGTTTTTCCAGGCAGTCCAACGAACAGGCCGAGTGCAGCGGCGCGGGTGCGGCCTTGCTCCACAATTGTCCAAAGGTTCCTTCCGTCTTCAGCATATCGAGCATGACTTTGAACGTGTTTTCCATAAGAATCCGGTAGACTTCTTCAAAATTTTCCGCCGTGTCAATACGTTGAAAGTCGAGATGCGCTGCCGCCAGAGTTTCCGGTGCATCATGAATCGTCGCTTCCATGATCCTGGCAAGGCTGAAATAGTTGCCGCCGGCATTGTCCTCTCGGCTATCGAGAACAAGATCCCAGCATCCGGTGCAGCAATAGTCTCTGGCGTCAGCGAGTGCTTTGCCATCTTTTACCAGCGCAGGAATGATGCAATCATCGTTGAGCAGTGAATAGACACAGCGTCCACTCAGGATATCATTCCCAATATGAAGCAGATATTCGTGATTTGAGTTGGTGGAAAAACGGCAATGCGGTTTCGGATAGATCAAATTCATTTCCCGGTGAGCTCTCAGGAACATTTTCGTGAGGTCGTTAAAAACTTCGGTTCCTGCCGGGTCACAGCCGCCGAGCGTGAAAACGATCTCGTTTTCATGGTCACCGTATTTGACGACCGTTTTATTGTGGTCGTAAAGCATATCGCCGAGCAGCAGAAAACGGCAGATCAGATCATATGCTTCATCCGGAGTGATACGTCCGTTTTTCAAATCGTTATCATAAAAACCAATAAGCCAGGCGTCCAGACGTCCCAAAGAGTTGATTGCCAGTCCATCAAGTTCACCCATAATCTCACGGACGAACCACGTTGTGTTCAATGCCTCGTAAAAGGTGCGGGGCGGAAGCCAAGGGGTGACCGGGGCGCTTTCGGCAATTCGTCGCAAACACATTTGCTGTTCCGCCGTCCTGCCTTCCAGGAGCATTTTTTTTGCAGCTTCCCCATATTTTCTCAGCAGGACATGCACAGTTTCAAGTCCGACGATGGCCGTTTCCACGAATTTAGTCTCATCCTTTGTGGTGCACTTTGGAAGGGCAGCGCAGGCTTCCCCATAAATTCCTTTGAAGCCTTTTTTCAAGATGTTGAAGATTGGCGGAGAGTTGTGGGAAATGTCGAAATAAGGGCCGCAGCAGAGATAGTATTTCTGGCGGCAACGTTCATTGAAGATTTCCCAAGTTTCCGGACTTTCCATTTGGATTTCAGGGATATTGCGATTCAAAAGCCAACGTCCGATTCCGGACATGTTCCACCCACCGTTGCCACCCATTTCGCAATAAAACGGGGAATCGGGAAAAATGATTGGTTGAAAATCCGTTTTGATGAGTTCATATATTTTTCGGCGGAGTTCGAAGGAATCGGCTTCGGGGTGGACGACGGCATACGCTTCCATCGACTGCCTTCTTTGTTTGGTCAAGGCAAGACGTTCCGTGTTGATACATACTTGTCCACCGTTATTCCCGTAGAATTCGCGCAGTTCTTTTTTTAAAGCCTCGTAAGACATGAAAGAATCCTTTTGTTTGACAATTCCATTCGTGGTTATAATTTAATTCAGGGTTTGCACTTTAAGGCCCCTGATTTTGTGTCACACTAAATATATGTATTGATCATTCCCTTTTTTGTAGTTGGCTCGTTGTTTACAGCCATCTGCACCATTCTCCGGAACAACTTTCCATTTCCTATATACTACATGTGACTTGGGAGTTGTCAAGTGTAGGCCCAGATTTTAATAAACCCACGCTAGCGGAAAGGACGTTCGCCTAGATGAAACGTAGACTATAACATAAATCCTAAAGCCTATAGGTTAGAATATTTTCAAGATCAAGGTTTGAGCTGTTTCTGTGAGGTTGGCATCGGGTTCAGACTTTGGAGCCTTTAAAAATATCAGCGGAAAACTGGCAACACAGAGAAAGATTTGGCGCAAAAATTCCGAGGGTGTCATATGATTTAGCTTCTGTAGAGAACTTTTCGCAACCTTTGCTCTATGCTCCAGCATTTTTTATCTGGGAAGTGCAAAGCTATGGTGAGTAGTATTTCTGGGCTTAGATCGATTCCCTCTAAGTTTCGGGCATTGACAACAATATCTCTTGATATTTTTATGAACCAGATTATACTTTTGTGATTGTCCCTAGCGCCAGATCGGCAAAGGGCAACCATTATTTTGCTTATCCACTGCATTAGTCTGGAGAATTATGATGCTTAAGATTTTGCAAGTCGGCTTTGGCCGTCGTGATATCACTCCGCCATTGGGCACATATTTGACTGGCTATGGTGATGACGAGCGCCCAGCGGAAGAAATTCTAGACTGCCTACATGCCACTGCGATGGTCGTTGTTCAGGGTGAAACGCGGGTTGCCGTCATCAGCCTGGACTGGTGTTTCATCTGCAAACAATACACGGATTTGATTCGCCAGGCCATAGTACAGAAAACGGACTTCTTGCCAGAGAATATCCAGCTATCCTGCAGCCATACGCATTCTGCGCCACATACCCGCTTGCGAAAGACAATCAGTGGTGGCGTCTCGCACATTGAAAACGGTCGCTCATACGTACTGTCAGTCATAGCGCAGATTGTGGCTGTGGTACAGGACGCCATCAGCTCTCTAACGGTCTGCAAGGTCGGTTTTGCCCAATGCAAAAGCCTGACTGGTGTTAACCGTCGCGGCCTTTTTGTCGAGAACCAACCCAGTTTTTTTGCCGGTCCAGATGAGGCTTTTGATTCCAATATGACTATCGCGCAGTTCCAGGATGCGGCTAGCGGCAAGAACATTGGCATTTTGATTCATTACGGTGCGCACAACACCGCACTGGGCAAGACCAGGCAGGTCAGCCGAGACTGGTGCGGGGTAATGAAAGATCGAGTGGAATCGCAATTCCACGCGCCGGTATTATTCTTGAATGGCTCGGAAGGCGATGTCGGCCCACGCACTAATTTCATCTCCCGCTGGGGTCATCTCAGCGCAGGTGGCGGCGATGGCATTGAGTCGTTGCGTGAGGTCGGTTATCGTGCGGCAACCGATGCCATTGGCGCCTTGATTGACATCAAGGACTTCCGCTCAGAACTACCGCTTGTGGTCAACACCTTTGACTTGCATCTACCGTATCAGCAGCTGATGGGCAAAGAAGATGTAGCAAAAGACTTGGCGACTGGCAGCGGACTACAAAAAGAATACGCCCAGTCGGTTTTGCAAGCTTGGCAGGAGCCTGCCCGTACCGCCTTGCATTTCCGTCAGACACTGATTGGCATTGGCCCGTTGGCCATTGTGCCTTTGCCGGGCGAGGTCTTTTCCAGTATTTCCTTACGCACCCGTGCCTCGAGTCCATTTCAATACACCCTGGTTTGCAGCCAAAGCAACGGCAGCAACGCCTACATCGTCGACCGGGAAGCCATAGCCCGCAGCGGTTACGAAGTCGCTACCCGCCTCCGCTTTGGACCATATATCTTTGTTGATGATATCGACGATAGAATTGTAGCTGATTGCCACGGCTTCCTGAGAACGCTTTTTGCTCAAAGTACAGCTGAATAGCGACACCGGTATTGCTCTGCCTGTCTTACCCATCGTTTCAACGGCGAACAATTACTGTCAGCTGCAATTCTTCGTGAGCTGCTTGACGAATGGCTGGCGGTTTCTGGGATTGGACCAAAGCAAGTCATTGATTGGCAATATAATATGCTTAACAAACAGCCTTTATGCAAATAGCACATCCTGACTTTTTTAACAAATCGACGAAGGGGCAAAAAATCACCCATTGACGGATATTTTTGTTGCGAGTGTCATAACTTTTCGCTCTCGTAACAAGGAGATTTCCCGGCGGACAACAGCGCGTACCCTATCCCCGCAATCACTGACGAAGGCATTGGCACCGGCGTGGTAAAAATATTTTGCCAGCACGTCGTCATTGACGAACCATACCGGCACCCATAAGCCGTTTGCTTGCAGCTCGGCAATCAGTTCCGGACCGGTCTTGTCTGGATGGGCAGGTAAACTGACGCCAAATAACTCAAGCTCGCGCGCGTGCTTGATGATGTTCCCTGCCAGCGCTGCCGAAGCGACTTCCTCGTCCTGCCAAGGCAAGCGATAACTCCCTTGCTCGTTGCGCTGATAAGAGATATGGCGCAGCGTGCGCAACGCGGGATAAGCACGCTTGATGGACAGAAGTGTGTCGGCGATAAAATTGGGAAAGATTAGCCGTTGCCGGCTAATCCCAAAATCTCGGCATTGCGCCAGGACATCTTCCAGGATTTCTAGGGAAAAGTCATTTTTGAAGTCCAGATAAAACAACGGGCATTCTTTGACGACTGCCAAAGCCTCAGCGAAGGTAACGATGCGCTCGCTGGAATATTCGTTGACTGGATTAAAGATGGCATTCTCCTTCAAGGACGCATAATCCTGTTCTTTGATCGCACCTGGCCAGCCGGTGGTACGCTGCAAAGATTCGTCGTGCGACATAATTATCACTTTGTCACGAGTGTAGTGGACATCTAGCTTAATGCAGGGTAATTGCCTTTCAATAGCGAGCTGATACGCCGGCAGAGAGCCTTCCGGGGCATCGGCAGCCTCGCCACGATGCGAGATATAAATCGGCTCCTGTAAACGCGAAATGGGCGAGGCGCTGGTAAGGATATCCATACTCTGATTCCCAATAGGCTTGAGTTTCTTGCACTGTGAAGCACTAAAGTTACGGTGATTTTTTCTTTGACCAAGCTGTGCGTCAACCCAAGGTCAGAGTCAGTTCCGCCTCTTGGGGTAATGATGAATAATCCAAGGTGGCGGTCTGACCCTGGAAATGCTCGTGATTACGGCCATTGATTTGCACTGCAGTGACGGTGTTGTCGTGGGAATGCTGGCGGCAAATCAAGTAGATTGTCTTGTTGCCGAATCTGGCGGACTTCGGCTGCCGGAACGACTGCACACTCGTTGGCAAATGTGGATGCAACAGCAATGCGTCAGCGCTGTACTCGAATTCAAATAAGCCGCGAAGCGCGGAACCGAAATGAATGCCGGTTGCATTGAACGAGCAGTTTCTTTTACGGCTGACATTCACATCTTATAAACAATAGTGCCGCACTTTATGGAAATCAAGAAAAACCTTTTCAAATCTTGAAAATCTCTGCTTCTGATTGGCTTTTTAACTCCTTTACGGGTTTTGCATTTCTTTGAAAAGATGTCCTGGACTATAACATAAATCATGAAGCGTATAAGTTTCAGCCTTGAGATATCAGTTGTTCTGATAACATTACTGAGGGTCATGATTCGATGCCACCAGCCAGTTGGTCGACGGCATTTTTGTATTGTATTATGGCAATTTTTTTTGTCTGCAGATGCAATTATTACCGCCTGAAATTATAGTACCACAAGTTCAGTGCCAAGGCTTTTTCACACTAAAAACTCAATCTCCATTAAGGAGTTTATATATGACATCAAAGAACATCTATACGAAGCTGAACGCCTTCATGGGCGTGAAAAATCATGGAGTCTTCCGTTATATGCAGCTGGGTTTGATGCATCTCCGCATTCAGACCTAGTTGCCGTATGCGATTACAGATTTACCTCATGACGGCACAGGCACAAATCCAAGGCTGTCGCTGAAAAATAAATAGCTTCCCCGGCGGCAGCAAATCCCCGAAATCAATGCACAGGAAAGCGCTTGATTACAGGGAAATCAACGGCAAGTTCAAATTCGTATTCGGCGGCGGTTCCCGGCAAACGGATTTTGACCGTCTGAAGATCGATATTATAGGGATTGGCTGCGATCACCAGCAGCGTCTTGCCGTCGGCGCTCAACTTGGCTCGGACCAACGGTTCGTGATAGTAGTTGGCGTAACTCGGATAGCGCTCGTCGCCGGTACGCCAGACCAAGTTGGGTGTGCTCCACAGCTCCGGCATGACCCACAGCGTATCGGCCATGATGATATCTTTGTTGACGCTAGCCTGCCACATGCCGAGGACATGAAAATTGTAGAAACCGAAATATTTGACGTAATAGTAAACCGGCACTTCGATGTCGTTGATTTCCAGCCGCGCCATGGCGGTCGGATTGGCCTGGGTGTTGCGGTATTCGGCCACGTCCTCGGAATAGCGGGTGCCGATTTCCCAGCACTGCAATCCATCCATCACACAATGTCCGAAAAGCGACAGCGCATAGGTGCTTGAGGCCGGTACCTGCGGCTTCAGAAAATCAATCTGTGCATCGCCCGCAGGATTGGGAAACCGATACTGGCTGAGCGGATAACCGTCCACCGTTTCAACCTGAATCCAGGTTGACAGCACGTTTGGCTGGCTCGGCCGGGCCAGTTTGGCTTCCTCCCACTCCTGCAGAAAGGCATAGAGTTGCGATGGCTTGCTGTTATTGATCCAGTAAACAGAGGGATTGCCGAAATTCAGGTGGCAGCGGGTCATGACCGGATGGACGTTGGCGCCGGGGTGATCGTAGTGCTGCTTCCACTGCGCCGCCCCTGCAAGATTGACCACACCGGAAGCGTTGTGGTCGAAAATCCGGAAACTCCACGGCACGGTACCGACGCCCCAGCAGCCAACCAGCACGTCGGGATACTTTTCCCGGACCTGCCAGATCATTTCGGCGAACGCCTGATACTGGTAATCTTTCCACGTATAGCTATTGGGAATTTCGAAGTCGGCGATAATAACCGCATTTTCCGCCGCATGGCGGAGGAACGGCCCGATCATCCAGTTTTTCGGATTGCTACCCTCGGTATTGTAATTGACAATCCATTCGTTATCGGTGAAGAGATGAGCCCGCTTGTGCCGCGGAACCGAAGCACCGTTCTGGGTGAAGGCGATCGGCGAAATGTGGGTGAAGCCGAAATCGAGCATCGGATTGTGCCCGTTGCGGTCTTTCTGGCGAGCCTTGGCCGCCCCCTGCCAGAGGGCGAATTTCCCAGCGGGCAACGTCCAACCGGAGGGGAACCAGAGGCCCTCATCGAAGTCGTAGCCCAGGCGCTTAACCGGAAAATGGAACCACTCCGGCAAGTCGATTCGCTGCTTGCCGCCAAGACGGATAATCTCCTGATAGGTCTCCTTGACCTCCCAGGGCACATGAGGATTGAAGAACTCCACGGTGATGCAAAGCGGAAGCCCCGAGAGCGAAGCAGGAAAGGGGTAATTGGTCAGAGGCCCTTCGCGGTGGGGCCCCATGTTGACGTTCCAACGCTTGGCGAAACCCGGTATCTGATAGTTCTCCCAAGCCAGGTCGCTAACAGTCAGCCCGTCGGCGGCAATCACGCAATTCATCGTCAGTATCCCGGCATGATTGTAGATGCCGTCGGTAAGCTGCGGCCAGATTTTCACTCCACAATTGTCATTTTCTCCGGCAGACAAGACGGCGGCGGATACAGCCAGCAGCAACAACAACAGTCCAGCAAGAAATCTGGTCATTGGTTTTTATTCCCTGAATGTTTTGTTTTACTCCGTCCTGATCACAAACCCCACACCCCGACCCCTGTCCTCCAATATTGGTGCCACTCCGGGTAATATAATAATCCGTTTCACAGCCGTCCCATAACTTGACGGAAAATTTGTAAAAAAGTTGCTTTATGCTCCACGTTTTGGCTGCTCTGTCTGCATGCGCCGGTTACCACCACACTGACACGCCTGGCAGCAAACAGATGCTTCTAACAGTAGTTTAAAATATCACTTTTGCCGCCCCTGCCTTCGTTTTTCAGGATAAAAGTGGCAGTCCCTCCGTGTT